>JACDBQ010000519.1 GCA_013694845.1 Acidobacteriota bacterium | reverse complement strand
GCACCTCGGGGTGAGCTACAAGACACTGCTCAATAAGATCAAGGAGTGCGGAATCAGCCGGGTCTGAGTTCACCCGGGGGGTCCGGGGTTCTCCATACCGGATCCTGGACCCCCGCAGCCGCTCTTCCGGTATGCTAGTTCGTCCGTATACGCTAGTTCGTCCATTTCTCCACAATAGGAACTTTGCTCATCAATAAGGGCGGTTAGTCCGGCCAGCTGACCTTGAACAATCCGGACCGCCGTAGTTTTACACAACAACGCGAAACATTTGCCTCACTGGCATTGGGCTTGCTCATCAGGAGCACGTGAAGTCTGCCGAATCCGCGCCAATCAGGGCCGCGCATAGCCGCGAGACGCCTTCCGTTGGCCGGCTGCTCGGTACCAGCGAGCAGATGCGTGAGGTCCGTGACCTCATCAGTCGGGTGGCTGATACCGATGTGACCGTGCTGATTCGGGGTGAGAGCGGCACCGGCAAGGAGCTCGTGGCGCGCGCCATTCATCGCTCATCCCCTCGCCGCGACCGGACCTTCGTCAAAGTCAACTGCGCGGCGCTCCCCTCCGAGCTGCTCGAGTCAGAGCTCTTTGGCTTCGAGCGCGGCGCCTTTACGGGCGCGATCCAGCAGAAGCCAGGCAAGTTCGAATTCGCCAACCAGGGGACGATGTTTCTCGACGAGATCAGCGAGATGCATCCGCCGCTACAGGCCAAGCTGCTGCAGGTCCTGCAGGACGGCGAGTTTTCACGGCTAGGTGGCCGTGAAGACGTCCGGGTCGATGTGCGGATCGTGGCAGCAACGAATCGCGATCTCGAGTCCGCCGTCTCGAATGGGATGTTCCGCGAGGACCTCTTCTTTCGTCTCAACGTTGTCTGTATCACGCTGCCGCCGTTACGGCAGCGGCGGGATGAGATCCCGATCCTCACCGAGTTGTTTCTTCGGCACTACGCCGAGCACTACAACAAGCCACATATCACCCTGCGTGATGCGACGATGTGCCTGTTCCAGCGATATCAGTGGCCCGGCAACGTGCGCGAACTCGAGAACCTGATCAAGCGGGCCGTCGTGCTTGGCAGCGACGACTCGATTCACCGGGAGCTCGCCGAGTCAATCGCCGGCCGAACGAAGGGGCCCGGACCGATTCCGGTGCTACAGTGGCCGACCAAGCCGGTACAGCCGGCGCGGTCGCCTGAGATCGTGTCGGTCCCAGCCGCGGCCACGTTCGCAGCCACCGCCATCGGATCCTTGAAGGACATCGCGCGGCAGGCGGCGCGGATGGCCGAACGCGAGTTGATCTCGCGGACGCTGCAGCAGACGCGCTGGAATCGCCGGGAAGCCGCCTCGATTCTCGGCATCAGCTACAAGGCGCTGCTCTACAAGATCAAAGAAGCAGAGTTGGACAAAACGTCGTGATGCCGGCCGACCCGTTCCTCGAAGAGGACTTCCGCGTGCTGACCCCTGAAGCGTTCGACTTCGTCCTGACGAACGAGCTGAAACGTGCCGTGCGCTCGCAGAGTTTCCTGACGCTGCTCATCGGCGAGCCGACGCTGCGGGAGGTACCCGGAGCGCCGGTCGCCGAGGAGCCCGCGTTGGAGCGGGAGGCGGCGGTGCGCCAGATCGCACGACTGGTCAGCCGGGAGGTTCGCGAAACGGATCTCCTGTCGCAGACCGAACAGGCGCAGCTCTCGGTGGTGCTGCTCGATGCCGATCTCCCGAATTCCCTCCGCGTCGTCGATCGGGTCATGGCGCGGCTGGAAAACTACGAATTCCCACGGCCGCTGGCCATCGACATCGGTGCGGCGTCATGCCCCACCCACGGCGCTGACGCGGCGTCCCTGCGACGATCCGCCAAGGCGCGGACCGTGCACCCCCAGCGCGATGTCGACTCCACACCCCGCCCCGATTCGCTCCCCGGGTGGGACAAATCTTCGAACGCTCAATAAGAGGTGTTGCGATGAAGACCATTACATGCGTCTCGTTATCCGTTCTGATTCTGCTGAGCACGACCTCCGCCTGGGCGCAGGCGCCCTCGAGTCCTCCGGCGAATCCTCCGCGCGTCGGCTCCACGACCGCGCTTGGGATGACCGCTGACTACCGGATGGTGCCCGGCGACAAGCTTCGCATCGAGGTCTACAAGGACACGCAGTTGTCGCAATCGCTGCAGGTCCGGCCCGACGGAAAGATCACATTGCCCCTGATCGGGGATGTGCCGGCGGCAGGCGCCACGCCGCGGGAACTGGCCAGCACGTTGACCGAACGGCTCCGGGAGTTTCTCAATGCCCCGGTCGTGACGGTGATCGTCGCCGAGGCGGTGCCTCCGATGGTTTACGTGATTGGCGAAGTGAACACGCCGGGCGCGCAGCCGCTGGCCTCCCCGATCACCGTGCTCCAGGCCCTCTCGGTCGCTGGGGGGTTCAAGGACTTCGCGAATCCCAAGAAGATCCGCATCCTCCGCAAGAAGCCGGATGGCACGATCCAGACCATCAGCTTCAACTACAAGGACGCGATCAAGAGCGCGGGCGCCCCGATGATGCTGCAGCCGGGCGACACAGTGATCGTTCCGTAGGTTGACTGCGACGATGGCTTAGTTGAACCGATACCCAGAACAGGTTTACTGACATGAGCGACACCAACATTCATTTATTCGAGTACCTCAAGATTCTGCGGCGGCGGAAGGCCTGGTTCATCGCCGCCTTCGTGGCCTCTGTGGCCGTCGGCGTCACTCTCGCGATCCTGCTGCCGAAGACCTACCGGTCGAGCGCCACGAT
>JACDBQ010000504.1 GCA_013694845.1 Acidobacteriota bacterium | reverse complement strand
GATGAGCGTCGCGTAGACAGCCGCGGAGGCCAACGTCTTCAACCAGGCGACGAACTCGTCAGCCAGTCGCCCCGACAGCGATCCTGAGTCGCTGGCCGAGTGTGCGGTGCCAGCGCCGAAGTGCCCTGCCATCGCGGGAAGCGGTTCGAGCGACGGGAGCGGTTCGCTCAAGGCGATCCGGGCCGGCTCCGCGTGTACCGGTTCGTTCTCTGCCGCAGGCATCTCTGCTGCGGGGCGGAGGGAGTCATATCGCTCGAACGGTGTTGGCTGAAAGGGCTCCTCGAAGCGCGCCACCGGCACCGGATGATCGAAGTGCGCCGCCGGCGCCGGGGGATCGAGCGGTTCGGGCGGACTACTGGGCGGCGGACCAAAGCGGTCGGGGGTAGGTGGCGCGTCGTAAGGATCTTGCGAATCGCTCATAGCCTCAAATACTCCCGGAGCCGCTTGGTCTGCGATCGGCTGACGGGGATTTCCGCGCCTTTCGCGTCCTTCATCCGAAGCAGGTAATTACGGCTGAACCAGGGCACGATCTCTTTGATCTTGTTGATATTCACGAGGTGCGACCGATGCACACGCCAGAATACCGCAGGATCCAGCCGCGCCTGCAGTTCATCCAGTGTCCGATAGTTAGACGTTCCAGACAAGCTGTTCGTTACAAGCGTGATCACGTCATCCTCGACCGAGGCGTGGACGATATCGTCGGCAGGGACCAGGAGAAAGCGGTCGGCGACCTTCACCGCCACCTGCTCGCGCCGATCCTGCCGTTGGGCCAGTAATTGCAGCAGCTTCTCGATGTCCGCGGACGGCTGGACCCGGGTTACGGCCCGGTCCGTCTGTATTCGCCGGCGGACGCGGTCCACGGCGGTCCCCAGGCGCTCGGCTTCGACCGGTTTGAGCAGGTAATCCACCGCGTTGATCTCAAAAGCCTCGATCGCGTGCCTGTCGAACGCGGTCACGAAGACGAGCTGGGAATCGAGCCCGGTATCGATGAGCCGCCGTGCCACTTCGAAGCCGGTGAGCCCCGGCATCTGGATGTCCAGCATGACGAGATCAGGACTGTTCTGCTCGATCACCTTGATTGCGTCCACCCCGTTCGACGCCTGGCCGACCACGTCGACACCACCCACCCGCCCCAGGAGGTAACACAGCTCCTCTCGAGCCAGCTGCTCGTCGTCCACGACGACGCATCGAAGCGGTGTGTGACTGTCGCTACCGGTCACGCGGTTTTCCTTGGCAGTTCGACGAGCTCGGGAATGATGATGCGCGCACAGGTCCCGCCGCCTGGAAGGCTATCAAGCTCGAGCTGGTAGTTGCTGCCGTAGATCACCCGCAGCCGTTCGTTGACGTTGCGCAGACCAATGCCCGTGCCCTTCACCCTCGACGCATCGTCGGGACTGACGCCCACACCGTCGTCGATGACATCGATGATGGCGTGGCCGTCCTTACGGGTGCTGCGAATGGTGATGCGGCCCTCTCCGAGCTTCGGCTCCAGGCCATGTTTGATCGAATTCTCGACGATCGGCTGCAGCAGCATGCTCGGCACCACGACCTCGAGGCTCGCGGGATCGATCTGCTTCTCGATCCGCAGACGCGGCCCGAACCGCATGGCTTCGATATCGAGGTACTCGTCGATGGCTTCGAGTTCCTCGCGGAGGGTGACGAAGTGTTCCTGGCTGCGGAGAAGCCGCCGCAGCAGACCCGAGAGCTTGACGATCAGCACGCGCGCCGTCTCCGGCTGCGACCGGATGAGAGCGGAGATCGAGGTGAGCGTGTTGAAGAGGAAGTGCGGGTTGATCTGGCTCGCAAGCGCTTCCACCCGCGCAGCCATCAGCAACTTCTCCTGCTCCTGCAACCGGTGCTCGATGCGCGCGCTGTTCCAGATCTTGATCGGAACAGCCACGCACAGGACCGTGGCAAGAATGACGAGGCCCCACAGCCACGGAGTGTTGGCCGAGAGATAGAACAGCCGTGCCACACCGAACCGGTGACCGATGGCCTGCCGGAGAATTTCGAGCCCGATGGGCGCAGCCAGCAGGATCACGACCCAGTCGATCTGCGACCGGCGCACGAGCTTCCACACGTATCGGTGAAGGTCGGTGAAGAACAATGGGGAGAAATGCCAGATGGCCTCCTTGGGACAGAGCTCACGAAGGCCGCCGCCGGCGAAGCCGCAGCCCACCGCAAAGGGAAGCGAGATCCATTCACCGCCGATGGTCGCCGTACCCCCGACGGCGGCCCCGACGATGGCTCCCGCGTATGGTCCGGCGAGGAGGCCCGCCAGGAACGAGCCGGGCAGCATCAGGTCCGCCGGGGCGAAATTGAGGAGGATCCTGACCGCAACGCCGGCGACGAGGGGAATGCCGAGGCTCGCGGCGAATACCAGCCGTTCCGGCCAGTCCCGTTTCTCAGTCAACAGGATGCGTCTGAACCACCAGAACCGCACCAGCATTGTCGAGAGCACCGCTGAGACCGCAACCTGCACGATGAGCGTCACCAGCAGAAATTGCTCTGCTGAGAGCTGTTGCGTTTGGGCCGGCATGTGTGTTCTACCCTGGCCCGACGGGCTCCGGGAAGGCCGCCAGTATAGCAATTTGATATGATTCCCTCATGATTCGTCCGTTCATCGTCGGTTTCTTCACGACGTTCAAGCACATCTTCAAGAAGCCGATCACGGTCAATTATCCCGACCAGAAGATCCCGGTTTTCCCGAAGTATCGCGGTAAACAGGTGCTGATGCGGGACGAGAACGGTCTCGAAAAGTGTGTCGCCTGCGGGCTCTGCTCGGTGGCGTGCCCGGCCGACGCCATCTACCTCGAGGCGGCTGAGAACGACGGTACCGTCCAGGCGGGTCCGCGATACGCGCAGGTCTACCAGATCCACAAGACGCGCTGCATTTTCTGCGGCATGTGCGAGGAAGCGTGCCCGGTGTCGGCGATCTTCATGGGCAAGGACTACGAGCTGGCCGTCTACAGCAACAAGGATTTCATCTGGGACAAGGCCGACCTGCTGGTGCCCGCCGGGAGCTGAGAAATTACGAACAAAGAACTTAGGGTCACGTTCTGGGATGGGGAACCCCCTCGCCTTCAGGCGACGCCTTCAGGAGGCTTGCGATACGATGGCCGGCGATGCGCGAGTACCGTCGCTCGGCCCATACCGTGTATGCCCTGCACTATCATTTCGTGTTTATCACGAAGTATCGGAAGCCGGTGTTGCGCGGCGACGTGGGGACCGAGGTTCGGGATTTGATCCGGGAGATTTGTCGGAGTTCGGATATCGAGATTCTGCAAGGTCACATTCGGCCGGATCACGTCCATCTGCTGTTGAGTGTCCCGCCGCACCTGGCGCCGAGCCGCGTCATGCAGGCGTTAAGGGGAAGACGTCGCATCATCTTCTCCAGGATCACCGAAGGCTGCGGGCGGAGTTCTGGGGTCGGCACCTGTGGAGCCGAGGGTACTTCGTATGCACCACCGGGAACGTGACCGACGAGGTGGTGCAGGAGTATATCCGGTTGCAAGGTGCCGAACCCCAGGACGACGACC
>JACDBQ010000281.1 GCA_013694845.1 Acidobacteriota bacterium | reverse complement strand
TGTAGCCTTCCTTCGGCATTCAGCATTCAACCTTCAGCATTGCCATGACGTCTAGACAAGCCCCTGGTCCATCATCGAGTCGGCGACCTTGAGGAAGCCGGCGATGTTCGCGCCGTGGACGTAGTTGCCGGGCACGCCGTAGGCCGCGGAGGTCTCGCGGCAGGCGCGGTGGATCGACTTCATGATGGTGTGCAGCTCGCGGTCCACCTGCTCGCGCGGCCAGGACATGCGCGCGCTGTTCTGGGCCATCTCGAGTCCCGACGTCGCCACGCCGCCGGCGTTGGCCGCCTTGCCAGGCGCATAGAGCACGCCCGCATCGAGCAGCACGCGGACGGCGTGCGGATGGCACGGCATGTTGGCGCCTTCCGCGACCGCGGTCACACCGCCGCTCACGAGATTCGCGGCATCCTTTTCGAGGATCTCGTTCTGGGTCGCACTCGGGAATGCGCAGTCGGCGCGATGGGTCCAGAGCGGGTTGGATCCGAGCGAGGAATCGACCGGCGTGAACACGCAACCCTTGAAGCGGTCCGAGAGCTCCCGCACCCGTCCGCGGCGGACGTTCTTCAGTTCCATGAGAAACGCGAGCTTCTCGCGATCGATGCCGGCCTCGTCATAGATGTGACCGTCCGAATCGGAGACCGTCACTGCTTTAGCACCGAGTGCAATCAACTTCTCGATCGTGTATTGCGCCACGTTCCCGCTGCCGGAAACGAGGCAGACCTTGCCCTCGAGCGACTGGTTCTTCGTCGCCAGCATTTCGGCCGTGAAGTAGACGGCACCGTAGCCGGTCGCCTCCGGCCGGATCAGGGATCCTCCCCAGCCCAGCCCCTTTCCCGTCAGGACGCCGGTGAACTCGTTGCGGAGGCGCTTGTATTGGCCGAACAGATAACCGATCTCACGGCCTCCCACGCCGATGTCACCGGCAGGGACATCGGTATCAGGGCCGACATGGCGCATCAGCTCCGTCATGAAGCTCTGACAGAACCGCATCACCTCGTTGTCGGACCGTCCATGCGGATCGAAGTCCGAGCCTCCCTTTCCACCGCCCATCGCCAGCGTGGTCAGCGAATTCTTGAAGACCTGCTCGAAGGCGAGAAACTTGAGCACGCCGAGCGTCACCGACCGATGAAAGCGCAGGCCCCCCTTGTACGGACCGAGCGCGCTGTTCATCTGGATGCGGAACCCGCGGTTCACGTGTACCTCGCCACGGTCGTCCTGCCAGGGCACGCGGAACATGATCACGCGTTCGGGCTCGACGACGCGTTCGAGGATCCGCGCCTTGACCAGGTCAGGGCGGCGATCCATCACGAGGTCGACGCTCTCGAGGACTTCTTCGACCGCCTGGTGGAATTCGGGTTCGGCGGGATTCCTGGCGTGGACCTGCGCCAGGACATCCATGACATATGGCGAGACCGACGCGCGCGGGGATCGACTGACCAGCATCATGCCTCCTTCGCTGAGCCTGTGACCGCGGGACCGGATGGGGACGACGGGAGAGGGAGTGTATACCAGCGGCCATTGGTTGCGCCTAAAATGTCGCGGTGATGAAAGCGCTTTCAGCAGTGGGGGCTGTCGTCCGTGCGGCAGGGGGAAAACTCGGGCACCATCCGCACGAGATCGCGCACTTCGCATTCCGCAGCCGGTCCCAGAAGCGCGGGCGGGCGATCGCCGACCGGAAACAAGAACGCGTCGATCTTGCGGGTGGCGTGCTGATGGTGCCGATCCAGAACACGGGCGATTCGGCCGACGTGGTGCGAATCACCGTTGGGGCCGAGGGCAAGGGGTGGAACGCCCGGGTCGGCAACGCCCTCACCGCCATACCGGCTGGTCAAACCGTCCGCGTGCCCGTCAGCATCACGAGGACTCCCGGCGCGGAGACATCGACCAACCTCATCGTCTCCGTCGTGTCGGAGAGCGATCCAGCGATGGTGCGGAGCACCCAGATCACGCTGACAGCGCGGCAATGATCTGTATGTAAGTGCCGATACTCGACTCGAACTCGGCCACGTGCAGGTGTTCGTTGTCGGTGTGCGCAACCAGAAACGATCCGGGCCCGAAGAGCAGCGGCACGCCCCAGCGATCGAGCAGCGGAATGTCCGTCGTGAACGGGAAACTGGCCGAAGCGACCCCCGGAATGGTGTGTAGCTGGACCGGCGGGACGCGGAGAATCTCCTCGACTTCCACCTGGGGCGCCAGCGACCTGACCGGGACCAGCACGTCGCCCGCATCTCCCACGATGCGGAACAAGACTTCCGCGGCAGCGCGAGCTGGCACGACATTCGGCGCGACGCCTCCCTCGATGACGCCGACGCTGTAGGAGGTCGCGCCAAAGATCGGGTGCGATGGCAGCACCAGGGTTCGCAGGCGCACGAGCGCGTCGATCAGCTTCTCAATCGCCGACTCGAAGTGCTCAGGCGCGGACGAATGGCCGGCGCGCCCACGTGCGCGCAGGCGCACCCGCAAAATGCCTCGTGTCCCGGTCGCGAGCCGGCTGCCGGTCGGTTCGCCGTTCACCAGAAACTTTGACCCCAGCGGTGCCGCGTTCGCCGCAAGCGCCCCCTCACTCCCCCGTTCTTCGCCGACCACGAAAAGCAACCCGACGTGTCGGTGCCCATCCGCCCGCAGCCGCTCGGCGGCTGCGACCTGCGCGGCGAGAATTCCCTTTGCGTCGCAGGCGCCTCTGCCGAACAGGGTTCCGTCGTCCACGCGGCTCGGAAAGAACGGGGGAACGCAATCGTAGTGCGTGGAGAGGACGACGTCCGGCGGATCGATCGTCGCGATGAGGTTGAACCGATCATCGGCAACAGGCTGCCTCGTGACCGAATATCCGAGGCCCCGCAGTCGCGATGCGAGCCACTCCCCAGCCGCAGTCTCGTGGCCGGTCGTCGAGTCGATGTCGATCAGCTCGCGGGCGAACGCAAGCGCGGTCAGCGTATCCATTGTTCGAGGGCGGTCCTGGCACTGGTCCGCTCGTCGCGGTATTTGACAATGATCGGGGTCGCCACCGACAGTGCCCAGTCCTTTGCCGCGGCGGATTCGATCCGCCGGCTGCCCGGAACAACGACTGCCCCTTCAGGCACGACCAGCGGCTGGCCGGCTTCCGCCTTGAGGATTGCGCCGGTCGTGATGTCGTAGAGCGGTGTCGAACCGGTGATGATCGTGCCGGCGGCGAGCACCGCGCGCTTCTTCACCACGATGCCTTCATAGACGCCGCAGTTGCCGCCGATCAGGACGTCGTCTTCGATGATCACTGGAAGGACGCCGACAGGTTCGAGCACCCCCCCGATCTGGGCCGCCGCACTGACGTGCACGCGCCGGCCCACCTGTGCACAGGAGCCGACCAAGGCGTGAGAATCGATCAGCGTTTCGTCGCCGATCCAGGCGCCGATGTTGATGTACATCGGCGGCATGCAGATGACCCCTCGCCCGAGATACGCCCCGTCGCGCACACTTGATCCTCCAGGCACGATCCGAACGCCGTCGACGGCGCTGACAGCCTTGAGCGGCAGCGTGTCCTTGTCGAAATACATCCCGGATCCGCCAACGCTCTGGTCAACCGTTTCGCCGAATCTGAATGCGAGCAGGATCCCGCGCTTCACCCAGGTGTTGACTCGCCACCCTGTGGGCGTCTCATCATCAGGTTCTGCGGCGCGTACCTCGCCAGAGGACAGCGCTCGTCGCAGCGCCGCAACGACTGCTCGCGCGTCGTTCTTCGGCGCGTCCGCACCTTGCGCGACGACGTGGTCGACCTGCTCCTGCAATGTCATCGTGCGGCCGTGCGGGAACGCTCGGAGGAAGGAGCACCCTCGACCCCGGCGATGCTCTCCAGCACGGAGGCGATCTTCTGGCGAGACGCGGGCTGAGGCGGCACCATCGGAAGCCGATACCGCTCCTCGAGCAGCCCCATCAGACTCATCGCGGCCTTGATCGGGATCGGATTCGCTTCGATGAAATTCACCGTCATGAATGGCATGAGTGTGTTGTGCAGGCCGCGGGCGGCCGCGAAATCTCCGCGCTCCGCATACTCCACCATCCGGGCCATTTCCGCGGGCATCGCGTTGGACGCCACCGAAATGACGCCGACGCCGCCGATGGACATGATGGGGAGGGTCAGGGAGTCGTCGCCCGACAGCACCGCGAATCCCTCGGGCGCGAATCGACACACTTCGCACATCTGCCCCATGTTGCCGGACGCTTCCTTCACGCCGGTCACACCAGGGATCGTGCTCAGCCGCATCAAGGTGACCGGATCCACGTTGACGCCGGTCCGTCCGGGGACGTTGTAAACGACGATCGGCAAAGGCACCGATTCAGCGATCGCTCGATAGTGCTGATACAGCCCCTCGGGCGTCGGCTTGTTGTAGTACGGAGTGACCGAGAGCAGTCCGTTGGCGCCCGCCTGGAGCATGCGGCCGGCGACGTGAACCACCTCGCGGGTATCGTATCCCCCCGCCCCGGCCAGCACTGGCACCTGGCCGGCCGCCTCCTCCACCACGAGCCCGACTATCCGCACTCGCTCGTCTTCGGTCAGCGTCGGGCTCTCTCCGGTAGTCCCGCAGGGCACGAGAAAGTGAATCCCGGCGTCGATCTGCCGCCTGGCCAGCCGCCTCACGGCCCGTTCGTCGACGCTCCCGTCACTGAAGAATGGCGTCACGAGAGCGGTTCCACATCCGGTCCACGGTCGTCGCATGGTTGCTCCTTTTGCTCTCTCGGTCACAGATTCAGCATGTCTCGCATGCTGAACCAACCTTGTCTTCCGTTGATCCACCTGGCGGCCTCGAGGGCGCCGCGCGCGAATGCAGTGCGGTCGCGCGCCGTATGGGTGAAGGTGATCATCTCGGCCTCCGAGTCGAAGCCGAGCGTGTGGGTGCCGGGTATGTGGCCCGCGCGGGTCGACGCAATCTCGACCGGCCCGCCAGCGGCTTCGACGGCTTGCTTGATCGCCAGCGCCGTCCCTGATGGAGCGTCCTTCTTGGCCGCGTGATGCGATTCGTGAATCCACGGCGAGAAGCCGCGAGCAGCCAGCAGTTCGGCGGATCGACCGGCCAGCGCGATGAAGATATTGACCCCGATCGCAAAGTTAGGCGCCGCGATGACGCCGACACCACTCCCGACAAGATCGCTGCGCAGCATCGCCTCGTCGCGCTGCCATCCCGTGGTGCCGATCACCAGTGACGCGCCTCTGGCCGCCAGATGCCGGGCGTTCGCAGCCACGGCGTCCGCGGTGGAGAAATCGATCGCCACCTGGGCGTCGGGCCAGGTCGATCGATCGCTCGCGTTGCCGCTGGTCACAACGCCCGTGATCTCGACGTCGTAGTCACCCGCCACCGCCGCGACCATCCGGCCCATCCGCCCATGACCGACGAGCAATACGCGCAGTGGAGCGCTCACCGCTCCACTCCGATGGTAGAGAAAAACTCAGCGTGCAGCCTGGACATCGCGGCCGCGACGTCGGCATCATCGAGCACGACCGTCACGTTGCGCCGTGACGCTGCCTGGGACACCATGCGCAACGGCAGCCGCCCGAACGCGGCGATAACACTC
>JACDBQ010000433.1 GCA_013694845.1 Acidobacteriota bacterium | reverse complement strand
TCGGGGCCCAGCCGGCCCGAGAGCGCAGCGGGCACCTCGTCGAAGTCCATTGGCCCGGCCCGACCTCTTCGACGACGATGCCATCGTCGGGCGGAGAAATCAAGGGAGCTGGCGGCGCCAGAAGCTGGATGACTTATGTCTATTGCAGCTCATTCCGTTCCCATTGGTTCAGCGCGCTTGGCATGCTCAGCCTTGTTCTCGATCGATGTTGCTCCGAAGGTGCAGGTATACGTGCAGTTCTGGTCGGAGCCCGCGGAGGATGTCACCTGGGAAGTGTCGTCTGGACGATGGAATCCGCCTGCCGACAGATGGCTCGCGGGCAGCCGCGCAAATCGCATCGAAGCCTTCGGTTTCGAACTCGACGGCAATGCGGAAAACTACTGGCGCGAGGTCCCGATCAGTACGCCCGCTGATGCGAACGACATCGCTCGGACCGTCGTGGACATTTTCTACGCAGGCTTCGACTGTCGAGGCAGGCGACCTGTCAAGGCACATGCCGGCTACTGAGGACGCGCCCGATCTCCGCGCGGTCAGACGCGGCATTACTACTGCCATCACCTGTACGGACCGGGTGCCTGACCAGAACCTGTTCCTGCGTGCGATGTTCACGAGCGAGCTCGACATGCCTATCCTTCAGGATGCCCCTCGAGATGTGGATGGATCGTCTCCGGGTACGCTGCAGTTAGCAACAACTCTCAGCTTTGAAGGGGGCGTAACTGCTGCCTGGGTCGTGCGTCGCATACAGGAATGGGATCAGGCGACGTGGTCGGCCAGGAAGGAGGCCACGGCGCCGGCGCAAGCTTTCGGCCCACAAGTCTGGCGGCCCTGTACATTGAACCCGCTCGCACACTGAAAGTCGCCGAACTCCGTGTTGCCGCTCCGAGCCGTCAGTTGACGAGCACGAACTTATCCAGCGCGAGATTCGACTCACCGTCAAAGCCATACGCCACCAGCGGTCCTCCTTTGCCGGCGCTGTAGTCCACGCACGCACAGCGGCCGGATTGGAGCGACAGGTTGCCGGTGAGCCAGTAGTGGCCGAAGAACACCGGCTTGGCACCATTGCCGGATGATCGGATTGCGGGGATGGGGTAACTTTTTCCCCTCGCCGCCAATCTGCCCCTGAAGTGCATCCATGATGTCCTTAAGCAAATTGTCGACGTCCATTATGTCCAGATTGCGATCGATCAGTTACAAGCGGACCTTCAACGCGAGACGGTCAGATTTTTCATAGGTGATCTCGCGTGCTAGCTTGGCCTTTCGAACAGCCCTCAACCAATCCGCGCCAGACAAGCCGCGGCGCCAAGTAAGACGGGAGCTTTACGTGAAGGGTCCTTCTTGGCTTCGGCATGATGGTGTCTAGTCAGTCAGCAGGCTGGCGCTCAGAACGATCCACAGACGTTCGTGTATGTCGGACTCAGGAAGCCCCTGCCGCGCAGTTCGACCTGTCGCCGTCCGCATTGAAGACGCTGCTCGCCGCGAAGATCTTGAACGAAGTGATCGCGGCCATGCGCACACGCATGCGCTGACCTGGTGGAGTCTGCGGCCCACAACCGCCGCGGTAGCGGACGGATCACTTGCTCTCATCCCCGGACGGATCATGTACTCCCCACAGACGTTCGCTGGCGGTGTTGAGAGCAACAGATGTTGAGAGCATCAGATTGCGCGCGGTTACGGACGATGGTAGCGTCGTCACACTGGGCCGCGTGACTCAACTCGAAGGAGGCGCCATGAACGATCAACGCCCGTTGTACGTCCCCGTCATCCTCGGCACGACGCGCAGCGGACGCATGAGCGCGGCGACCGCGACGCTAATGGTCGCCGAGATCGCCAAGCGGCCTGGCGTCACGACGGACCTTATCGACATCGCGACCATCTCGCTGCCCGTGGACGATGCCGGTGAGGCGATCAAGGACAGCCGCTTCGCCGACCGGATGTCGTCAGCCGACGGACTCGTCATAGTGACCCCGGAGTACAACCACGGCTGTCCCGGTCTGCTCAAGCACGTGCTCGACAGCTGCCTGAAGGAATACATCCACAAGGCGGTGGGCATCGTCGGCGTGTCCGCGGGTGGATTTGGCGGCACGCGAGTCATCGAGAACCTGCTGCCGACGATGCGCGAGCTCGGGCTCGTCACGATCTTCTGGGACGTGAACGTATCGAAGGTGCACGAGGTCTTCGACGAGTCCGGCGCGCTCAAGGACACGGCGATTCTGAAACGGATCGACAAGTTCCTGCGTGAGCTGGTCTGGATGTCGAGAACGCTGCGATACGGTCGCGAACGCATTCCGGTGGATGTATGACTAAGGTTCAGAACGGCGATGGACGGATCGTCCCGATGACCTGCGCTGGATGCGGCATGAAGATGAATCCGCACGCCGAGAAGCCCGTGGATCCGGTGACGCGTGCGGACACCGAGAGAGTGGATGCGGCCGTCAGCGCGCTCATCGAAGAGATCCACCAGTGCCCGGACTGCGGCAACGTTCAATCCCGGCGCGTGTAGCCGACGTTGCCTCGCCGAAGCCTTTGGCGAAGGCAGGTGTTGACGCAGTGGCCGGGCAGGCTCATAATCGCGCTCCCACTTCCGGTCGACGAGCAGTTCAGGCGGAGGTCCCATGAAGGCATGCGCGTTACTGTCGATGGTCTCTCTCATTCTGCTGTGGCCCGCGTCCCCGCTGGCCCAGGATCCCGTCCAGGTTGATGGGGTCCACTATAAGCCGGTGCTCGACAACGCGAGCGTCCGGGTGCTGCGGGCCTTGTTTCCAGCCGGGGCGAAGAGCCCTATGCATCAGCATCCGGATTCGGTCGTGATTGCGTTACGAGACGTGCGGGCCCGGTTCACCATGCCTGACGGGACCACGCAGGACCAGAACCTGCCCTCTGAATCCGCGTACTACTCCCCCGCGGTCACGCACAGCACGACCAACACCGGGAAGGCCGGCCTCAACGTGCTCGTTGTGGAGTTCAAGCCACCGAAGCCCGGCAAGGCCGTGCTCCCGCCGAGGCGCACCGGCCTGGACATGAAGGTGCTGGCCGAAGGCCCGCGCGCGCTGGTCTACCGCACAACAGTCGATCCGTCATTTCATGAGGAAGCCGGCTCGACGCACGAGTTCGACCAGATCGTTATCGGCCTCGTCCCCGCAGAGGTCACGCTGGCGATCGCCGGCAAGCCGGCGAGAACGACATGGTCGCGCGGCGACGTTGTCTTCGTCCCTCGCGGGCAGCCGCACGAGTCGAGGAATACCGGCGGCACGCTCGCCGATTTCATCATCGTGGCGATCCGGTAAGCCCTGTTGGAGCGCGGGGCTGGTTGAGACCCGAGGGGGAGGACGAGTCAACCCGGGACATTGGTGACCAGATCAAGCCGTTCGATCTCGGCTTGGTGGGAGGCGCCGGCATTGAGTTCGGGCCGGCCGTGGTCGAGGCGCGCTACACGCACGGCCTACTCCACATCAACGAGGACGACAACGGCGACGAGGACCGAATCAAGAACCGCGTCTTCAGCGTGATGGTCGGCTTCCGCTGACCGACCGCGACGGGCTGCCGGAGATACTCGGCTCGCCCTACCGTGCTCTGATCACTTTGCCTCCCGTCAGGAACCGGCGGTAATCGCTGAAGACCTGCGTCCGACGCGTGGACTGCAGGCCGCTGCGGACGATGGTCCGCGACTCGATGGCCTCGGGCAGCAGCAGTACCTCGGGCGGCCCGGTGAAGGCGACCTCCGCGAAACTCACCCACAGATCGTCACGATCGATCGTCAGCCAGAGCGGGAACCCGTAGCTTCGCTGGAGCGCTGGCGGCACTCGGACGTCCGTGGGTCCGGCGAGGTGCTGCTCGAGCCGCAGGACGGCGTGGGTCGCGGCATCGACCCAGAGCCGTCCGGACACGGCGAGCGGCCCCTTCCAGTCGAAGCAGTCGTCGTGGCCGAGCTCGTCCTCGACGAGCTGCGGATCCCCGCGCCGCGAAGACGTGAAATCGATTACGAGTGCGGGCCGGTCGCGCTCGCGGGCCCTGCGAACGGCCGTGAAGCGGTAGCGGTCACGATTTGAGGGCAGCAGGAACGCGAGCGGCTCGGTCGCTAATGGCGGAGGATCGGTGCAGCCGGCCCGGCCCGTGGCGTCGCGCTCGCGCGGCTCGCGTCCGTTCACTTTGAGGATCCTCCGCCTGACGCGCGGCTCGGGCAATGCGTCTCCGTCGGCTGCATCGATGTCGACGCGCAGCTCCGACTCGACCGTCCGCGCAAACCCCTGCATAGTCCAGCGCTCATCGATCGGCGTGACCGTCGAACGCTCGGTGCAGATCAGGCGCTGCGCACGGTCGTAGTACGCCGCGAGGCGCTCGGCCACGTGCGCCACCACGGCCAAGGGATCCGGAAGGTCATCCGCGCCGCGAGACTCGAGCGTCCAGCCGCAGCCGACGAGTGCCCACAGGATGAGAAATCTCGCGGGACCGGACACGCACGGCCTCCCGGTCTCCGTAGGGATGTCGATTCTCGCCATGCTCGTTCGACCAGAGCATAGAGTAGGTTCACGATTCCTGGAGCTGATCATGCCGAACACCGTCGAGTTTCACAGAGTTCTCCGCGCCGCGCCCGAGCGAGTCTACCGCGCGTTCCTCGATCCGGACGCACTGGTCAAGTGGCTGCCGCCGAACGGCTTCACCGCAAAGGCGCATCATGTCGACGCGAGAGTCGGCGGGACGTACCGGATGTCGTTCACGAACTTCAGCAGCGGCAAGAGCCATGCGTTCGGCGGTGAGTACCTGGAGTTGTCGCCGCACCAGCGGCTCCGGTGGACCGATAAGTTCGACGACCCTAACATGCCGGGCGAGATGCAGGTGACGGTGACGTTGAAGCAGGTGTCCGTCGGCACTGACGTCCACATCGTCCAGCAGGGTCTCCCTGAGGCCATCCCACCCGAAGCGTGCGTGCTGGGCTGGCAGGAGTCGCTCACGCTGCTGGCGAAGCTCGTGGAGGCCGAGATTCCCGACTAGGACGGCGGGCGCCAGGGACGCGAAGGCGGTGGCGGCACGCACCTCTGAAGCGGCTGTTCAGTGGCGGGGCCTGTCGCCGGACAGCCCCACTTCGTGCTCGGCCAAGAACACTTTGTCACGCGCGCCTCATCGTGAGCACCCAGCACCCAGGCACTGGCACCTTGGCACGCGGCACCGTGTGGTGCCGTGACCACCCCTGTCACCCCCGCCATCGATAATCAGCTCATGGCATCCAGCAAACGTCCGAAGAGCAAGACCACAAAGAACGGGATCGAGCCGATAACGGTCGGGCGGGGTGACGAGATCGAGCGCGTGATCTTTAAAGGCTCGCGCAAGCGACTGGACCGGCGGGACCTGCACGTCGCGCTCGAACCCATCGTCCGCGCCTGGCTCCGAGCGGCCTGTCAGTGGGACTCCGTCGCCATCGGCGACCACAGTTTCCTTATCTTCTCCATCGACGTCGCACCTGAGACGCAGGTCTACGTGCAGTTCTGGTCCGAGCCGATGGAGCCGATGCTCTGGGAAGTGTCGTCCGGACGGTGGAATCCGCCGGCGGACGAATGGCTTGCGGGCGAGCGCTCACAGCGGATCGAGGCGCTCGGCTTCGTCATCGGGGGCAAGGCCGACAACTTCCATCGCACGATTCCGATCGACTCCGCAGGCGACATCGCTGCCGTCGCGAAGGCCGTCGTCGAGATCTTCTACGAAGGGTTCGACTATCGCGGGACCTTGCCGATCCGCGCGCAGCTGGTTTATGACGGACGTTCAGAGATGGAAGCGACCTACGAGTCCTTCACTCCGGAGGACATCTCCAAGGTCTTCGCCGGGCTCGGCTTCCGCGTCGAGGAAGCGATCCCCGACAGTAATGAAGATGACGAGGCGGCGCCGATGATTCGCTGCCGCAAGCGTGGCACCTACACCGTCGTCCAGTTCGACGATCGGCTCGAGGATGAGAACCTCTATCAGCGCGTCCGTCTTGCTGCGGATGTGGAACTTCCGGATGACGAGCGCGCGCGTTTGAAAAGCAGTGCGGCTGCGCCTGAGGGTGGTGAGCCTGTTTTGACGGTCAGTGTCGTGCATGCCTTCAGCGGCGGCGTGACGCTGGAGTGGCTGGTGGCGCGGATCACCGAGTGGGACGCGACGCTGGCCGAGCATCGGCGTCTGACGCGCCGGGCGAACAAGGTGGCCAATGCGGCGTGGTTGAACCAGACAGTGCACTAGCGATCGCTCTTTTCGTCTCAACACGCTTACAGGGCGAACCTACCGCCCAGGAAGCGTGCCGGCCGCGAGCCTGGCCTCGTAGGTCTGGTCCTCGCCGCAGCGATTGATCAGTCCCGCGCCCTCCGGCGCGTCCGCCATGGACCAGTAGACCTTCCCACCCTCGTGGTGATACTTGCGGACCTGGGAGTAGAACCGGCCGTCGACACCGTGCTCGAAGATGTGGCGCGCGAGGGCCAGGATCATCGCCGCGTTCTCGGCGTTGCGGACGACGTATTCGTGCGGCCAGGTAGCTGCGTAGGTCTTGGCGAACGTCCACGGCGTTGACTCGATGAAGCTGCCGACGTCGGCTGGAAACGGTGCCGACGCTTGTGGACTGGTGGCGCGGATACTCTCGTCGTGGACTGTCATGTTCACGAGAGTAGCCCTCGATGGTGACAGGAGTGGTCAATCTCTGTGGGCGACGAGTGATCCGCAGGCCAACATGAGCGGCGAGCAGAAAGCACACATTGGACCCCGATTACGCGCGGCAGATTCTGCAATAATCCTTCGGCCGTCCGTTGGTTTTCGCGCAAAACCTCAACTTCGCCAGGGGCATCATCCGTGCACGAATGTGGACGATGGTAGACTCCACGAAAGGCAGACCATGGTGGATCCGATGGCGGCTCTTCCCGACCGGGTAAGTGCGATCGAGCACAAACTAGACGCGCTCACTGTCGCTGTCGACACGCGATTTGACGCGGTCGACGCACGCTTCGACGAGGTGACGTCGGGGCTCGTCGAACAGCGTCAATACACCGAGTTCGCGTTCGATCGCCTCCGGGGCGAAGTGCTGGCGGGCTTCGCCGCGATGACGACCAACTTCGGGCGCCTCGATCGCAAGCTGGATCAGCTGATCGATCGCCTGATAGGGAAACACAGGGACACCTAGAGCGATTCCGCTTCCTGCGCAGCGATCGCGGCATCAGCGAGGCGCGAGGCGAAGGATTCCAGCGTATCGAGTGCCGTCAGCTTCGACCTCCAATCCGCGGGTATCGCGTCGGCTCCATAGAACGCGCCCGCCAGCTGACCGTAGATGGCTCCTGTCGTGTCCGCATCGTCGCCAAGGTTCACGGCCATGCCGTGGTGACAGGGCTGGTCCAACCAAGGCAGTGCGAAGCTACACTGAGCCGTGCAGTTCGAGTGGGACCCGACCAAGGCGCAAGAGAATGCCACAAGGCATGGCGTCGCCTTCACAGAAGCGGTGACCGTGTTCGGCGACCCGCTAGAGCTCGATATTCCAGATCCCGATCACTCGGTGGACGAACGGCGACTACTGAGCATCGGGATGTCCTCCTCAGGGCGCCTGCTCTTAGTGTCGTACCCTGAGCGTAGCGCACGCATCCGGTTAATCAGTGCCCGTCACCCGACGGCACGAGAGCGCAAGACCGATGAATCCTGAGATGCCGCGAGCCAACATCGACGACATGCGACCCGAGTACGATTTCGCGCGGGGTAAGCGCGGTGTGCACCACGAAGCCTATTGGGCGGGCACGAATGTAGTGTTCCTCGAACCTGACCTGGTCGATGCCTTCCCGGATTCTGCGTCGGTGAACCAGGCACTTCGCTTGCTCGTCAAGCTGGCCCGCAGCAAGGCAGTCACCCCAAGAAAGACTGCCAAGGCGTCACCTGGGCGCGGCCGAAGGAAAGCCGGGCACAAGTAGGGTCTAAGCTGGCGATACTGACAATCAGGCCGGAACTCACGGTCGCGTGCACCCGATCCAGAAACCATCTGCCTGCAGTTCTTCAGTGGTGATCGTCAATGGAACGTTTCATCCTTTAGAAATTCTGGGGGAACATGCGAGCCGCGTGGTGAATCGTGAGCACATGGATCTCCCGCTCGTTCACGCGACGATAAACGATCCGGTATGGTTTGCGGACAATCTCACGCACTGACGCCTCATCGAACTCTGGGACGG
>JACDBQ010000420.1 GCA_013694845.1 Acidobacteriota bacterium | reverse complement strand
GCAGCCGACGGGTGGCGACAGGCATCCATATATCCGCAGAATCGACCCTGAAGCTGACTTCAGAGTCAAGCGCCTCGTACATCGCCGGGAGATGGGTACAATCCGTTGGTGCTCATGATAGTTGTCGTCGTGATTGTCGGCCTGTTGACCGGCGCAAGCCCGCACCCACCCCCGGACAGCGTCGTGCTCAGGCGCGTACCGCGCGGCGGCATTCAGCCCGAGGCCGTCCGCGACAGCGCAGGGCGCATCCACCTCCTGTACTTCTCAGGCGAACCCTCGGCCGGCGATCTGCACTACGTGCGGTCGAGCGACGACGGCGCAACTTTCACGAAGCCGCTGCGGGTGAACAGCGAAGCCGGGAGCGCCATCGCGACCGGCACGATCCGCGGCGGTCAACTGGCTCTCGGCCGAGGCGGCCGCCCGCACGTTGCCTGGAACGGATCCGGCAAGGCCGGCGTCACCGGCCCCAGGGATGACACGACCGGCCGTGCCGGCGCACAGATGTTCTACTCACGTCTCAATCCGGAAGGCACGGCCTTCGAGCCTCAGCGCGGGCTGATTCAGAGGACGCTGAACCTGGATGGCGGCGGCGCGATTGCCGCCGACACCACGGGCAACGTCTACGTGGCATGGCACGGCGACGACGGCCGGTCTGCCGTTCGAGGGGAGGCGAGCCGGATCGTGTGGCTCGCTCGCTCGTCGAATAATGGGCGCACCTTTCACCCGGAAATACCGGTCTGGAAGCAATCGACTGGAACCTGCGGCTGCTGCGCGCTGGAGTTGTTCGCGGACGGACGACACGTCTCCGTCATGTACCGGGCCGCCGGTGGCGGCACCGAGCGTGACGTCTACTTTCTCGCTTCGTCAGACGGCGCACGCACGTTCCGCGGCGCGCGGATCCATCCGTGGAAGGTCAACGCCTGCCCGATGACCAGCATGGCCTTTGCGCGGTCGGGATCTCGTCTTCTGGGCGCCTGGGAGACCGAGGGAAAGATATTTCTGTCGGAGCTCGACCCCCGGCAGCCCCGGGCCGTGCGCATCGTCGAGCCCGCCGCCTCGCCGGCGCCGATGAAGCACCCGAGGATCGCGGTGAGCTCGAAGCGGGAGGTACTCGTGGTGTGGGCCGAAGGTACCGGGTGGTCGCGCGGCGGCTCGGCGGCCTGGCAGGTGTTCGACGCGAAGGGACAGCGGACCGGCGTCAACGGTAGGGCACCCGGTGTGCCGGTGTGGAGCTTCCCGGCCGCTGTGCCCGGTCGCGACGGCCGCTTCGTGGTCTTCTACTGATCGACGTCGTCACGCTCGAAGCCATCACGATTATCGGAGACACGACGTCCCGGGCGACAGCGGCAGTCGACACAGCCGTGGTCGGCACAGGTGCCGCAGGACTCAAACAGCCGTTTGCGCAGCGCTTCCCTGGCTCGAAAGGCCCGCACGCCAGCGTTGCTCGCCGAGAGGCCCTTTCGTTCGGCAAACGTTTTCACCGGGATGCCGTCGACCTCGATGGCCTGAAGCACTTCGGCATACTCGGGCTTCAGCGTGGTGGCCAGGCGCGTGACGCACCGGCAGATCTCGGCCTCGACGTCCTCAGGCGGGGTGTCGTGGATTTCGAGCTCCCGGGCAAAGGCTTCGAGCGCGCGATCGGCGGAGCTCCGGCGGCGATACTGATCGATCGTGGCATTTCGCAGCGTGCGGTAGAACCAGGGGATGAGAGCTTTTTCCGCGACGCGGTCGACTCGGTCCAGATTTCGGGCGAACGCCTCCTGCAGGATGTCTTCCGCCAACGCCCGGTCGCCAACTCGGCGTTCGAGATACCCGAGAAAGGCCCGGTGATTTTCGAGCAGGACAGCGACGGCGCCTGACGGCGCATTTGCTTCGTCCGTGTGCAGGTGGTTCATCGCATCATTTCAGTGCGGGATACGTTAGAAGCCCTCCGTGGCGTTTGCTCGCTACTGCGCCTGGCGCCGCGGGCGGCTCGAGGTGTGCGAATGCCGGATCTTCCACGCCCCGTTCTCCGCCTTGACCAGGATCAGCGTCTCGAGCCCGCCGGAATCGATGACGCGCTCGCCCATCTTCGCTTTGAGGGCGTAGGTCGAGAGGGCGTAGGCGGTCTTTCCGTCAGCCATGACCTGAATCTGGCGGTTGGTGTGGCCGAACTGCAGGTTCTCGAATGCCTTCAGCTCCGGCCCCAGGTGACCGTCGCGGTACTTCGGCCAGCCGTTGTCGATGCCGCCGCCCTCATAGATCGTGACATCCGGATGGTAGAACGTCCCCAGCTTCTCGAGGTCCTTGGCATTGAATGCTGCGTCGTACTCGGCGAGCCACTTCTCGATTGCGGCTGCCTCGCCGGTGGGTACCCCAGTCTGATGGCGCGGTGCACGGTCGAGGCCGTTCGGCGTCCTCACATCATCGCCGTCCGGTTTCGACACGTCCGGGCTGACGCTCACGTGCGCGAAGGTCAAGGCCGGCACCATTACCAGCCACACCGCGAATACGCTGAATCGCCTCATCGCTTCTCCTTCGTTCGACCGTGAGTTATTTCCTGCCAGCCGTTGCCGGCGCGTTGCCGAGGCTGATCTGCCTGGCTACGCACACGATCTGCCCGTCCTTGCCCTTCACGTCGGTCACGATGATTACTATGCGGCGCCCGACGGTGATATCGCGAGCCGTCTGCGCGTCTTTCCCTTTCACGATTTT
>JACDBQ010000271.1 GCA_013694845.1 Acidobacteriota bacterium | reverse complement strand
CGCCAGCAGCGCCTCCTGGTCCGCCATCGTGGCCCGACGGATCACGAGTTGACTCACAGGTACTTATTCAACCACCCGAATACCGCGTCGTGCCACACCCGGCTGTTGAGCGCCTTGAGGACCCAGTGCCCTTCATCGGGGAACACGAGCGCCTCGCTCGGCACGCCGCTACGGCGCAGGACGGTGAACATCTGCAGCCCCTGGTCGACCGGGACGCGGAAGTCCAGTTCGTTGGTGATGATCAACGTCGGCGTTTTGATCTTGTGCGCATGCAGATGTGGGGAGAGCCTGGCGAACTGGGCCCGTGACTTCGGGTCCGACGAGCGACCACCGAACTCCCACTCGGCGAACCACAGCTCCTCGGTTGCCATGCTCATGGAGTCGAGATTGAACACTCCGTCGTGGCTGACGGCGGCTTTGTACCTGTCGGGCTGCTGGCCCAGGATCCAGTTCACCGCGTAGCCGCCGTAGCTCGCGCCCGCAATCCCCATGCGCGTGCGGTCCGTGAACGGAAGCTTCGACACGGCTGCGACGACGGCATCGATTTCGGTCATCACGCGCCCGGCCCAATCACCCGAGATCCGGTCCACGACCGGCTGCCCGAAGGTCGTCGATCCGCTCGGGTTTGGCGCCGCCACGATCCAGCCCTGCGCGGCCCAGAGAGCGGGATTCCAGCGCGTGGACCACGCGTCCCCCCACACGCCCTGGGGCCCGCCGTGGATCAGGAAGACGATCGGATACTTCTTCGACGCATCGAAGTTCGGGGGCTTGAGAAGCCAATACTGGACCCGCCCACCGGCCGCGTTCACCGTGAGGCTTTGGGGCTGCGAGAAGTCGACCGTCTTCAGCCACCCTTCGTTCGCGCGGGTCAGCGGGGTCACCCCCGTACCGTCTGCCGACGCGCGGAATACCTCCGGCGGGGCGGTCAGCGACGACATCGAGAACACCACGAACCCGGCGCCCGCGCCGACCGAGGCGATGGCGCCCCCTCGGACAACGCGTTTCGGATCGCCGCCAGTCGCAGGAACGGAGAAGAGGTTCGTCCGTGCCTCCTGGCCGGCGGTGAACCAGATCGTCGAGCCATCCTTCGACAGCACGAAATCGTCGACCGACAGGTCCGGCTGGGTGAACAGCGTCCGTTTCGATCCGTGCTCGATGTCATGCGACTCCAGGTACCACCGGTCGGATTCGAACCCCGGGCGCCGCTGCGACAGCGCGAACAGCGTGCGGCCGTCGCTCGAGAAGGCCGGGTGCGTGTCGGCCGCTGGATTCATCGTCAGTCGACGCGCCTCACCGCCCTCCATCGGGACCAGGAAGATGTCGTTGTTGGTCGTCCACGCCTCCTTGTCGGGCCCTTCACGGTTGGAGACAAAGGCAACCGAGCGGCTGTCGGGCGAGAACGCGATCGCCGCATCTTCCTGCTGCGTCGGCGGGGAGTCGAAGTCGCCAGGGGTCAGATCGCGCGTCTTGCCGGTGGCCACGTCGGTCACGAAGACGTGATGGCGGATGTTTTCGCGCCATTCGTCCCAATGCCGATACAGCAGGCGGGTGAGCCTGTGAACCTTCACCGGGTTCGCCTCGGCCTCGTCGAACTTCTTCTTGTTGCACGCCTCGTCGGCGCACTCCGGATGCACGTCCGAGACGAAGGCGATTTTGGTGCCGTCCGGGGACCACACCAGCGGCGGCTGGGCACCGGCGTGCAGGTCGGTGAGCTTCTTCACGTCCTTGCCGTCCGCATCCGCGACGTACACCTGGAGGGCGCCGTCCCGGTTCGCCAACAAGGCCAGGTGCTTCCCATCGGGTGACCAGCGAGGCGTGTTCTCGGTCTTCTCACCGTCGATCAGGGCTTTCGGCCCGCCTCCGCCCTCGGAGGGAACGGCCACGATGTCTGCGTTCCGCCGGCCGGTTTTTCCGTCGGTCGTGGTGCGGACGTAGAGGACGGTGCGACCATCGGGTGACAGCTGCGGATCCGCGATGCGTGGCGCGACGATGAGGTCCTCGACCGTCATAGCGCGGCGTCCCTGTGCGATGACCTCGACGCCGAGGAGGGTGAGGCCGGCGATGCACGAGAGCGCGCGAAGGACCAAAACTGGTGGCATGCGGCTCATTGTAGCGCCCGCTCCAGCTGGGCTCTGCGCCTGGGGTCTCTCCGTCTGGGGTCAGATCTCGATTTTTCGAGGGTGAGGCCGATTGTC
>JACDBQ010000412.1 GCA_013694845.1 Acidobacteriota bacterium | reverse complement strand
GCATTCTCGCGCCCGGGCGCGGTGTGTGCAGACGCCTGTGGCATGCAGGACCGAGGCTTTTCGCTGATTGAAGTTCTCGTCGCGATGGGCGTACTGTGCGTGGCCGCGCTCGGCGCGATGCAGTTCGTCGCGGTGGCGACTGGGATGATGAGTCGCGCCCGGACCCAGAGTCTGGCCGCGACTCTCGCGTCCGCTCGAATGGAGCAGCTCCGTGCCCTTCGCTTCGAGTTCGATGCGGGCGAGCGAGTCACTGACCTGACGACAAATCTCTCGACCGATCCTCCGGCGCCGGGTGGTGGTGGCCTGGCTCCCTCCGGCTCGATGTCGCTCGACGTCAATATCGGCGGCTTCTTTGATTTTCTCGACGATCACGGCCGATGGCTGTCGGGCGGAGGATCCGCGCCGGGCGGGACGGCCTTCGTGAGGCGCTGGTCCGTCGAACCGGCCGACGCGGGTGGTGATCTGCTCGTGCTGCAGGTGCTCGTGAGGCCTGCCGCGGCCGCCGGCGCGGGTGCCGCGAGGCGTGTGGAGGGCGAGGCCCGGTACACGACGCTGCGGGCGAGGGTCGTGCGATGACACGCGAGAGCGGCTACTCGGTTCTCGAGTTGCTGATTGCCTCGGCGATCCTGATGACGGTGAGCGGCGCGGTGCTGGGCCTGCTCCACGACGGCCTCGCCGGCACTCCCGTCCTCGAAGAGAAGACAGACCTGCACCAGCGCGCCAGGGTAGTTGCCGATGCGCTGGGCGATGACCTGCGTGCCGCGGCCGCGGGGCCGCGGTCAGGTCCGTTGTCGCGCTATTTCGCCGCGGTGGAGCCGCGCCGTCGCGCGGAGCCGCCCGGATCGGCGTCCGCGTCTGCCGTAACGCTGCGCTCCGTAGTGCCCCGCGGCGCCCACAGCCGTCTGGTGCAGCCACTCGCACCTGCCGGCCCGTTCGCGATCATCGACAGCGCCACTGGATGTCCACTGAGCACGGCCGCATGCGGGTTCAGGGCAGGCGCCGGTGCAGTGATTTTCGATCCCGGCGGCTTCTTCGACTTCGTGGAAATCGAGGCGACCGGCCCGGGCGTGCTCTCGGTCAGCAGTGCGCCGGGCGGGCGATCCTCTTCCTACGCGGCCGGAGCGGAGATTGCTGAAGCCGTCGAAGTCACCTATTTCTTGGACGCCGCGACCAGGCAACTCCGGCGGCAGGAGGGAGGGGGGACGTTCGTCCTGGCCGACAACGTGACCGGGATGACATTCGAGTACTTCGCCGACGAGCTCGTCCCCCTGCCTCTGAGTAGCTTTCAGGACGGCCCCTTCACCGGGGCGGGTGCGATGGCGTTCGACGTCGACCTGCTTCGCATTCGGGCGGTCCGCGCCACGGTGCGGGTCGAGACAGGCGTTGACGCGATGCGCGGCGCGGATACCCGGTTGTTCGCCCGCCCCGGAACCGCGACCGGGCGCGGCGTCATTCCCGATGTCGCCTGGCGGGTGGACGTGTCGCTTCGCAACGGAGGGAGCTGAGTCGTGCCTCGCTCCAACCGTGCCGTTCACGACGAGCGCGGCACCGCGCTCCTGATCGCCATCATGCTCGTGCTGATGTTTGCCGCGATCGGGGCGGCGGTATCGATCGCGAGCCGTACCGAGATGCTGATCGCCGCGAACTTCCGCCAATCGAGGGAAGCGCTGTACGCGGCGGAAGGAGCGATGGCGCTGGCGGTCCGCGACCTGGGGGGGATCGCGGACTGGAGCGCCGTTCTCTCCGGCGCAGTCGCGTCCTCGTTTACGGACGGCGCGGCGATCGGCACCCGGACCCTGCCCGGTGGCGACACGGTGGCGCTTTGCTGTGCCGCTCCGTCGCTCACCGCCGACCTGCAGCAGCGCGCCCATGGGGACCGAAGCTGGGGCGTCGACACGCCGCAGTGGCTGCTCTTCGCCTGGGGCCCGGCCTCCGGCTGGCTGCCGGCTGGACGCGTCGACAGCCCGATCTACGTGGCGGTGTGGGTCGCCGACGATACAGCCGATAACGATGGTAATCCGGCCGCCGACTCCAACGGCCTGATCGAACTGCACGCCCAGGCGCTGGCCCCCGGGGGAGGACGCCGGGTCGTCGAGGTACTCGCGGCCCGGCAGAACTTGAGCGGAGGCGCGCCCATCCCAGGGCTGCGGATCCTCTCCTGGCGAGACGTGCGGTGGTAAAATGAAGGTTCCCATGATCCAAAGATCCTTGCTGACAGTGGCGATGGCGGCCGTGCTTCTAGCGCCAGTTGCGGCGTACGCGCAGCAGACGCCCACGCTCGGCGAGATTGCCGCCAGGGAACAAGCGCGGCGCCAGGCGCTGAAGGCGGCCCCGGGCAAGGTCCTTACGAAGGAGGATTTACCGCGCACGGCCGGCCCTGCCCCGGTAACGGCGCCCTCGCCTGCTGAGGTGAAGCCGGCGGAAAAGGGGCAGGAGCCGCCTAAATCGGAGGACCCACCGAAAGACGAGGCCTGGTGGAAGGCGCGTATCTCCCAGGTGCGCGAGGAGCTCCGTCGTAACGAGATGTTCGCCGAGGCGCTCCAGACCCGGATCAATTCGCTCACCAACGACTTCACCGCGCGCGATGACCCGTATCAGCGGGCCCGTATCGCCGAGGATCGCGCCAAGGCCGCTCTCGAGATGGACCGCGTGAAAGCCGATGTCGCACTGAATCGCAAGAAGATCGCCGAGATCGAAGAGGAAGGGCGCAAGGCGGGCGCGCCTCCCGGCTGGCTCCGCTGACATCGGCCCGCGTGCCCGCCCCCGCCCGCATTCTCATCGTCGAGGACAAAGACTCGTTGCGGGCCATGCTGCGGCATGCGCTCGAGCGCCAGGGTTACGAGGTCATGGAAGCCCACGACCAGCCGGCAGCGGTCACGCATCTGCAGGAGGATCAACCGTCCCTCGTCCTGTCCGACCTCCGGCTGCCCGAGGGGGACGGCCTGGCCGTCCTTCGGGCCTCGAAGGACATCGACGCGGACGTGCCGGTCATCGTCATGACGGCCTACGGCGGCATCGAGGATGCGGTGCGGGCCATGAAGGAAGGGGCGATGGACTTCCTGGCGAAGCCGGTCGATCCTGACCACCTACTTCTGCTCGTCCATCGCGCGCTGGAACAGCGCCGTCTCGCCACCGAGAACCTTCTCATGAAGGAGGAGCTCGCGGTGCGCCGCGGCGCGCCGCTGATCGTCGGCGAGGATCCCGCCCTTCGCAAGGTATTCACATCGCTCCAGCGGGCAGCCACCACCGACACCACCGTTCTGATCGAAGGGGAGAGCGGGACCGGCAAGGAGCTCTTCGCGCGGTCGCTGCACGCGTTGAGCGAGCGCGCAACGATGCCGTTCGTGGCGATCAACTGCGCGGCGATCCCGGAGACCCTGCTCGAGACCGAGCTCTTCGGACACGAGAAGGGGGCGTTCACCGGTGCGGTGGCGCGCAAGCCCGGGAAATTCGAGATGGCGCACCACGGCACGCTGTTTCTCGACGAGATCGGCGATCTGCCGCTGTCGCTGCAGGCCAAGATCCTGCGTGCGCTGGAAGAAAAGCGGTTCGAGCGTGTCGGCGGTACCGCCTCGGTCCAGGTCGACGTCAGGCTGGTGGCCGCGACGAACCAGGGCTTGCGCGCCCAGGTCGCCGCGCGCCGCTTTCGCGAAGACCTGTTCTTCCGGCTGTCGGTGTTCCCGATCACGGTTCCCCCGTTGCGGGAGCGCAAAGGTGATGTCGTGCTCCTGGCGCGCTACTTCGTCGATCGCTTCTGCCGCGAGCTGCGGAAGCGGCCCCTCGCGCTCTCTCCCGAGTCACAGGAGTACCTGCAGACCTATCACTGGCCGGGCAATGTGCGGGAGCTGCAGAACTGCATCGAGCGCGCGGTCATCCTCGTGGACGGCGAGGTGATTCAGCCCCGGAATTTGAACCTGTCGTTCGTCCAAGCTTCACCTCCAGGGCCCCCGGTGGATCCCTGGGCTTCGTTCGATCTGTCGGGCACACTCAATGACGTGGCCCGGCGGGGGGCGTCCGAAGCGGAGCGACGGAAGATACAGCAGGTACTGCAGGCGGTGGATCAGAACAAGGGCCGTGCGGCCGAAACACTTGGCGTGACCTACAAGGCCTTCATGAGCAAGTTGAAGGAGCACCGCCTCGAGTAGCGCTCGAGCCGCGGCTCGCCTGGACCCGTTCACCCACCGCGGAGTCCCACCACGCGCAAGGCGTCCTGCAGTTCCGCGCCGGTGACATCGGTCGCGATGGTCGTGGCCCCGATCCGCAGGGGCACCACGTAGTGCAGGGTGCCGTCGACAACTTTCTTGTCCCGCCCGACGGCCTCCACGACCTGGGTGGCGTCCAGGTCTCCGATCGGTGGCAGGGGCCCCATCTTTCTGATCAGGGAGGCGAGGGCGTCCCGATCAGGTCGCGGCATGAGGTCTCGGGTGCATGCGAGCTCCGCCGCCGTCAACATGCCGTACGCGACCGCCTCGCCGTGTCTGAACCGGCGATACTTCGTCACCGACTCGAGTGCATGCCCCGCAGTGTGTCCGAGATTCAGCACCCGGCGCGGACCTGATTCTTTCTCGTCTTCACCCACGATCCGCGCCTTGATCCGGCACGATTCCGCGATGATCGGCACCAGCGCGGCGGTGTCGCGCGCAAAAAGCGGACGAAGCTGCGCGTCGATGGTGTCGAAGAGATCGCGGCTTGCGATGACCCCGTACTTGACGACCTCGTAGAGGCCGGAACGGAATTCCCGGCGAGGCAGGGTGGCGAGCAGCTCGGGATCCACCAGCACCGCGAGCGGCTGATGAAATGCGCCGATCAGGTTCTTGCCCAGGGCGTGGTTCACCCCGGTCTTGCCGCCTATCGCGCTGTCGACCTGCGCGAGAAGAGTGGTCGGTACCTGGACGATGGGAACGCCTCGAAGGAACGTGGCGGCCGCGAAACCCGCGACGTCCCCGACCACCCCGCCACCGATCGCGACGATCGCGCAACCGCGATCCGCCTGCGTGTTGACGAGCGCGTCATAGATACGTCCGACCGTGGACAGGTTTTTGAAACGTTCGCCGTCAGGGATGAGGATCGGTTCCTCGGATGTCACCGAGCGGAAACGCTCCCCATGGAATCGCCAGACCGTCGGGCTCGACACAATGAGACGACGTCGCGGCAACTTCGCGTCGTCCAGCGCGGACGCGAGGTTCTTCGAGAGGCCCACTTCGATAGTCAGCGGGTATGCCGCCGATGCGGCGCGCACCGTCAGCCGTACGGGTCCTGGCGTCGCGGCGGATGGCATCTGGAGTGGATGGTAGGATAGCAGCATCGGCACTTTCCTCATCATCGGCAGCGGCATTGCCGCGCTGCGGGCCGCCGCTGAATTGAGCGGCGCCGGCGACATTCTCATCCTCACCAAAGCGGAGCCCGAGGAGGGCAACACCGGCTATGCACAGGGCGGTGTAGCGGCCGCCCTGGGACACGGCGACTCTCCGGCATTGCATGGAGCCGATACTGTCGCGGCCGGTGACGGCCTCTGCGACCGCCGCGCCGTCGAGGTGCTCGTCGGTGAGGGCCCCGGCTACGTGCGTGAGTTGATGGACTGGGGAGCGCGCTTCGATCTCGAGCCGGATGGAACCCCCTCGCTTGCGATCGAGGGTGCTCACAGCGCACGCCGCGTGCTCCATGCGCGCGATGCCACAGGTCGCGAGATCGGCCGGGTCCTGTGGCAACGCGCATCGTCATTGCCGGGGGTCACGGTACAGTCGCACGCCCGGGTCGTCGACCTCGTCGTCGAGGACGGTCGGTGTGCGGGCGCCCGGTTCATCGGGCTCGACGGAGGGATACATCCCGCGGCCGCCGATGCCGTGCTGCTGGCCACCGGCGGTGCCGGACAGGTGTATCGTGAGACCACAAACCCGGGCGTTGCCACCGGCGATGGCGTGGCGATGGCCTACCGCGCCGGCGCGGCGGTCGCGGATCTCGAGTTCGTCCAGTTTCATCCGACCGCATTGAAAGTGGAAGGCCAGCCACGCTTCCTGCTGTCGGAGGCCCTCCGGGGCGAAGGTGCCAGGCTCGTGAACACGGCCGGCGACGCGTTCATGGAGCGATACGAAGCCGCCGGGGACCTCGCCTCGCGGGATCGGGTGTCGAGAGCGATCGCGCGCGAGGAAATGCGCACCGGCGGGCCGGTGTTCCTGTCATTGCAGCAGCTGGATCCGGCATACGTCCATTCGCGCTTTCCGCTGATTGCGGAGGCGTGCCGGAAGGCCGGGCTCGATCTTGCGCGCGACCCGATCCCTGTGGGACCGGCGGCGCATTACGTGATGGGTGGCGTCGTCACGGACCTCGATGGCCGCACCACCCTGCCGGGGCTCTACGCCGCCGGCGAGGTCGCGTGCACCGGTGTACATGGTGCGAACCGTCTCGCGAGTAACTCGCTGCTCGAAGGCCTCGTGTTCGGTGCCCGCGCCGCCAATGGCATGAAAGAGGATGGGAATCCAGGGTTCCAGGGTTCGACCGTTCCACGGTTCGAACGTTCCGCTGAACCCTTGAACCCCGGAGCCCTGGAACCCGCGAATCCTGGAACCCTGGAACCCCGGAATCCTGGGACCGCGGAACCTCGGAACGTTGGAATCTCGGAAATTCAGGACCTGATGTGGCGGAAGGTCGGGCTGTTCCGGGAGGGCGCGGCCCTGCAGGAGGCAATCGATGCGCTGGATGGCCCGTGGCGGGCGGCCGATGCGTATCTCCGGGGCGGCGGCGCGCTCGATGGCAACCAGTGGCGGGCGCTCAACCTGCTGTCGGTGGCGCGGCTCATCGCGCGGGCTGCGCTGCGGCGGCAGGAGAGCCGCGGCGCCCACTACCGCGACGATTACCCCGTGCGCACCGATATAAACTGGAACCGTCGCATCATGGAAACCATCGACAGATAGGACACAGTCAGCACATGGCGGATCAGGGCGCGAAAGAGCACACGGGCGGCGGAAAGAAAGACGCAATGGTGACCGAGATCACCCCGCAGTCCGAAGATTTCTCGCGCTGGTACCTGGACGTGGTGCGCCGGGCCGAGCTCGCCGATTACACCGACGTCAAGGGCTGCATGGCGATCCGGCCGTACGGCTATGCGATCTGGGAGCTGATCGTGCAGGGCCTCGATCGCCGGTTCAAGGCGACCGGGCACGTCAACGCCTATTTTCCGCTCTTTATTCCGTCCAGTCTCCTGATGAAGGAGAAGGAGCATGTCGAAGGGTTCGCGCCCCAGGTCGCGTGGGTGACCCGGGGAGGGGACGAGCAACTGGCGGAACCGCTCATCATCCGCCCCACCTCCGAAGTGATCATCGGGACGATGTACGCGAAGTGGATCAAGTCCTGGCGTGATCTGCCCGTGCTCATCAACCAGTGGGCGAACGTCGTGCGCTGGGAAAAAGTGACCCGCCCGTTCCTCCGCACGACGGAGTTCCTCTGGCAGGAGGGGCATACCGCGCACGAAACGGAGCCGGAAGCGCAGGACGAGACGCTGAAGATCCTCGCGCTCTACAAGGAGTTTGCCGAGTCGGAGCTCGCGATGCCGGTCGTCGACGGAGAGAAGAGCGAGAGCGAGAAGTTCGCAGGCGCTTCCAAGACCTACTCCATCGAAGCATTGATGGGCGACGGGCGCGCTCTGCAGGCGGGTACGTCGCACAACCTGGGACAGAACTTTGCCAAGGCGTTCGAGATCCAGTTCCAGGGGCGCGACAAGACTGTCCAGCATGTCTGGACGACATCGTGGGGCGTGTCGACTCGCCTGATCGGCGCACTGATCATGACGCACGGCGATGACAGCGGGTTGATCCTGCCACCGAGGATCGCGCCGCACCAGGTGGTGATCGTGCCCATTCCCAGAGGCAACTGGCAGGAGACCGTCCTGCCGAAGGCCCGCGAACTGCAGGCCGAACTGATCAAGGCCGGCGTTCGCGTCATGCTGGACGATCGTGACGCCTACACACCGGGTTGGAAGTTCGCCGAGTGGGAGATGCGAGGCATTCCGCTGCGAATGGAGATCGGGCCGAAAGACATCGAGAAGTCTGCCGTCATGGTCGCGCGGCGGGATACCCGAGAGAAGACATCGCTGCCGATGGACGCCATTGGTCCGGCCGTCGTGCAGTTGCTCGCCGACATTCAACAGGCGCTTTATGACCGCGCACTGAAGTATCGGGAGGAACACACGCAGCGCGTGGCGAGCTACGACGAGTTCAAGGGGTTGATGGAAGGCCGACCGGGGTTCCTGATCGCGGCGTGGTGCGGCAGTCAGGAATGTGAGGCACAGATCAAGTCGGAAACCCAGGCGACGGTGCGAAACATTCCGTTCGATCGCGCGCCGACTGGTGGCGGCGAGCTCCCGGCCAGCGACGACCCCGGCTCCTGCATCAGGTGCGGCCGCGCGTCTTCGGTCGAGGCCTGGTTCGCGAAGTCGTATTGAGGGCTTCCGCGGCTTCGGGAAAGCGCGTCGTGACGCGCTTCAGCGCCGCGCTTCGCGGGGATATCTTCTCCCGTTTGACGATGGCGTCGTAGGCGGCGCCGAGTTGATGACGCCATCGCGACTGGTCATTGGCACCGCCGCCGGCGGTCCACGCCGCCGCGATCGGCTCGAGACAGGTCTCGTCGCCGACCACGTGCGCGGCCGCTAGAAACGCTGCCGGGAGCGGGTCGGTGGCATCGGCGAAGGTTTCTCGGAGGTCGTACACCGCGACGCGGCTTCCGCGCAGCGCAAGCGCCTGGTGAAGCGCTCCGCGAACCTGCCGCCACGCGTCGATACGCGTCCGCGTCGTCGATTCGCCTTGACGAGAGCGCACGGCGTCGACCAGTTTTTGCAGCGTGATCAGCGGGGCCGCAGGCGCCCGCAGCCGGACCGCTTCGCGAAGAGTGGCCGGATCCTCAGGCAATCGACCGCCGATCGCGTCCTGCCACACCGCATCGGCCGCGGCCGCGTCACGCGGCGTCTCGGCAGCGCTGGCCTGGATGCCCGGATCCGCGTCGGAGCGTAGCGCTTCCCCCACGCGGTCACGGATCCCGACCGGCATGTCCTGCAGGGCCTCGAACGCCGCCATGCGGACGCGCCGTTCCGTGGAGGAGTCGAGGGCCGTGGCGATCAGGGCGTCCAGCGCGCGGGTCGCGACGCTTTCGACGGGCGCATCCAGCAACGCCCGCAAAGTCGTGGCGGCGGCGACGGCAAGGTCCCCCCCTTCGCCCAGTGCGCTCAGACTCATGGGCAAGCTGCGCGCATCGCCGATGGTCTCGGCGACCCGCAGGATGGTGAGTCGAGTGTCCCGGTCTGCCTCGCCGTACGATTTCACCAGCCGATCGACCGCGCGTGGCCCCATGATGGCGAGCCGTGCCACGGCCGACTCCCGCCTCACCTCGTCGCTCGACGACAGCGACGCGATCAGCGCCCGGATTTCGCCTGAGGACGATGGGGTGATGGACATTCGCTCTCAGCTACCAGCCGCTGAATGCCAGCGGCGGTCTCCTGAGGCCTGATCAAGGCTCTGGAAGCTACTCACCGCTGCACGCGCACGACCAGCGCCGCGCGCCGGTTCAGCCGGCGGGTCTCCTCGCGCGCGTTGTCGTGCTTCGGGCGTTCCTCGCCGTAGCTCACGACTCGCAGGCGATCGACGCCGATCCCCCGGCTCGCCAGGTAGTCACGAACCGCGGTTGCGCGGCGTTCCCCGAGCGCGAGGTTGTACTCCGCCGTACCGATGTTGCAGGTGTGGCCTTCGAGCTCGAGCCGGAGCTGCGCGTTTTCCTGCAGCGCCGTGATCGCTTCGTCGAGAGCACGGGTCGCCTCGGGACGGAGCGAGTACCGGTCGAAGTCGAAGTGCACGTCCTCGAATACGAGCTCGCGAATCGCGGGACGGATCACCTGGATGGTAACCGCGTCGGTGGCGGTCGCGCCTTTCGAGTCGCGCACCTCCACCGTCACCGGCACCGGACCTTCCTGCATCGGCGCAGTCCAGGGGGACTGCCGGTCCGCGGGATTACTGAGCGTTCCCGCCGGGGTGTTCCAGCGATACGTCAGCGCGTCCCCGTCAGGGTCGGTCGCGTCAGCCGTGACGGTCGAGGTCTTGCCGATCTCCACGGTGCAGGGCTCACATCGGGCGCGCACGGTGGGTGGTCGATTCCGGGCTTCGGGTGCGGCCACGGGCTGGGAGGCCGGGGCCGTCGGCGCCACGTAAACGCGGACGCCCGGGTGATACCCGAGACGGAACTCGAAGCCCACGGCGTCACCGGTTTCGTCCTCGAAGCGGCCGGCGTCGCTGCGGCCGTCAAGACGCAGGTGGTAGTTGATTCCGGCTCCGGCGAACACGCCGTTGCGGCCTTGCCACGTGAGGCCGAGCGAGGCGTTGATCGGACCGTCCTGCTCAGAGTTGATCGGTACGAGGAGCGACCCCGCGGCTGGCTGGATCTGCGCACCCTTGAAGTCGACGGAATCGCCGAGGTATTGCTCGCCGTGAAGCTCCGCGGTCAGCCGCAGGTTGCGGCGCGTCGGTAAACCGGCGCCAATACCCCACCGGATCCCGTTGAGCAGGTCGTAGGTGTCGTTGTCGCCGCGGATGATCATGCCGCCGAACCCCGAGAGTTCGACCCGGTGATTGAATTCCTTGCTGAGGAGCGCATCGAACGCGAAATCCGCCTTGCCCGTTCCGGCGCCGTCGTCGTCACTCGCCGTTGGCAGCTTGGCCATTCCGCGGACCGCAAAGGCGGCCGCGTGCCGCCGGAACTGCGACGTGAGATTCAGCTTTCCTCCAACCCACAGGTCCCCCACCTGGTTGCCGCTCCATCCGTCGTTCACGAAGGGATACTCGTTCACCACGCCCCCCGAGGTGGGCAGGAGCGGACTGAACAGAGGACGAAGGTCACGGTCGATCCGTGTGACAGCCGTGAAGGCGCCGAACAGCTCGAGCCGGTCCACCACACCGAACCCGACGGTCACCGGCCAGCGCGAGACGTCGGTGAATCCCTGCTCGTAATCGAAATTGATCCTGTAGGCGCTCAGCGACCACTTCCGCGCGGGCAGGATCTCGGCCGTGGGCACGAACCACAGCCCCGTGTCACCGTTCGTCGTGGTGGTGGCGGGCCGGGTCTCGCTGGTCGACGGCTGACTGACAGCGGTTTGTGCGAATGCGGGCGTTGCGGCACACACGAAGGCTGCAGCACCCATCGCGAACTTCTTCATTGTCATCAAAACCTCGACCAACCTCATCAATTTCAAGATAAACCGGCGGTTGGGGAGTCTGGTGACTGCGGCCGCTATGCCGCGTCAGCTGTTCGCCGCGGAGCCACGATCCATGCGATCAGGATGCTGATGGCATACAGGGCGAGCATCGGTCCGGCCATCAACGCCTGTGATACCACGTCGGTACCCGGGCTGATCACGGCGGCGACGATGAAGATCACGAGGACCGCGTACTTGGTATTCCGCGCCAGCAGACCCGCGGTCACGACTCCCATTCGGGCCAGGAAGAACACGACCGTCGGCATCTGGAAGATCAGCGCGAACCCGAGCAGCATCTTGACGTAGAGACCGAACGTTTCCCCGATAGCGGGCCTGAACTCCATGTACTGCGTCTGCCAGCTCAGAAAGAACTTCCAGGTCCAGGGGAACGCGACGAGGTGCGAGAACGCCGCGCCGAGCGCGAAGAACACCGTGCAGAAGAGGACGAACGGGATGGCGTACTTCTTTTCCTGTGCGTACAGGCCGGGTGCGATGAACAACCAGACCTGGTAGATGATCAGCGGCGCGGCCAGCATGAGACCGGCAAGCGCGCCGATCTTCATGGTCAGCATGAACGGCTCGAAGCCGGCCGTGAACATGAACTTCGTGCCCTCGAGCTGATTGAAGAGGGGCATCCAGATTTTTTCCTGGATCCGGTTCACGAAGATGAAGGCGACGGCGCACCCCGCGACGAGCGAATACACGGAGTAGATCAGGCGGTTGCGCAGTTCGTCGAGGTGTTCGAGAAACGACATGCGCGCGCCCGCGCTGTCGTCATCGAATGGATCGGGATCGGTGAGATGGATATGACGATCGTCGTCGTCGTCGGGAGGGCGCGGAGAGGCGCTGGGGAAGGGGACGAGCGCCATGGGGCCTAAACCTGGTCGCCTTTGCTTCGTGGCACCACGTCGTCCACGGAGTCCTCCGGGCGCGGGATGATGACGGCCGGTGGCCTCTGGCGCTCCGTCGACTTCTGGTCCTCGAGTCGGATTTCGTCGTCAAGGGTGTTGCGCAGTTCGTTCGAGGCCTTTTTGAACTCGTTGAGACTGCGTCCTAATGAACGGCCGAGCTCGGGCAGCTTTCGAGGTCCGAAGATGATGAGTGCGATCGTCAGAATGATGATCAGCTCCGGCACTCCGATTGAACCGAACATAGAAAAGTCCTTGCGGAGGCTGCAATTAAGCGGAGGCGGCCGAAAACCGGCCGTCCTCGTCGAATTATAGAAACCGGCGCGCGCAGGGTCAAGTACGCGCACACCCATTATGCCCGGAACTCATTGCGGGCGCGACACTTCGTCTGTTAGGATGCCCTTATGCGCAGTCCGCGTTTTGTCGTGGTGGCCCTTCTCGCCGTACTGGCCTCTGCCGTGCTCGGCGGCATGTTCGGCGGCAGCGCCGCCGCGACGCAGGACGAGATCCAGCAGCAGTATCGCATCTATACGTCAGCGCTCGCGGCCGTTCAACGCGAATATGTCGAAGAGGTCCCATCGGATCGCCTTGTCTACAGTTCGATAGACGGGTTGCTGAAGACGCTCGATCCACACTCCAGCTTCTTTGAACCGCGTGCGTATGCGGCGATGCGCGAGCGCCAGCAGGGCAGCTACTACGGCCTCGGTGTGACGATCGCGTCGATCGATGGCGACATCACGATCCAGGCGATCTTCGAGGGCTCACCGGCCTACAAGCGAGGGATCCGCCGGGGCGACGTGATCGCCCGGGTCGAAGGCGAAGACATGAAGGGCTGGACGACCGAACAGGCCGTCCGCCGGCTCAAGGGGCCGAAGGCGACTACGGTCAACATTTCGATCAGACGCCGCGGGGCCGAAGGTCTCATCGACATGGGAGTGGTTCGGGACGAGGTGAACATCACCACCGTCCGCGGCGCTTTCATGATCGACAAGGACACCGCCTACGTGAAACTCGCGGAGTTCTCCGAGACCTCCGATCGTGAGCTGGGCACGGCGCTCGAGCAGTTGCAGGTGAAGGGTATGAAGCGTCTGGTGTTCGACCTCCGCGACAATCCCGGCGGGCTGCTCGATCAGGCGATCCTGGTATCCAACCGGTTCCTCCCGCAGGGAGATCTGATCGTGTATCAGCGCGGGCGGGTGCCGAACGCCGACGAGGACTATCACGCGACCGAAAAGAGCGAATACACGCACCTGCCGGTCGTGGTGCTCGTGAATCGCAACAGCGCCAGCGCGTCCGAAATCGTGTCCGGCGCGCTCCAGGATCACGACCGCGCGCTCGTGGTCGGCGAGACCACGTTCGGGAAGGCGCTCGTCCAGTCCGTCTATCGCATCAGCGAAGGCGCAGGTGTCGCGGTAACGACGGCGCGCTACTACACGCCGAGCGGCCGGCTCATTCAACGGCCGTGGGACGGCAGTTTCGACGAATACCTCACCTACTCCCTGCGTGATCAGAGCGATCAGAAGCCGCACTCGAACGCCGATCTGAAATACACCGACGCCGGCCGAAAGGTGTACAGCGGCGGGGGGATCGAACCCGACAAGTTTCTCGCCGGGCCGATCGAAGGATTCTCGCCCACGCGCTTTGGACGGCAGCTCTATGCCCGCCAGGCGTTCGCCCAGTTTGCCGACCAGTTCACCGCCGAAGGAGACACCCGGCTCGCCGCTGCCAACAAGGCCAAGAAACCGATCGGGCGCGGGTTCGCGGTCACTGATCAGATGCTGGGCGATTTCCGCAAGCTGCTCGAGACACAGAAAGTGAAGATCGACGAAGCCGCGTTTCAGCAGGATGCCGAGTTCGTCCGCGCGATGATCCACTACGACATCGACGTGGCGCTATTCGGGATCGAGGAGGCGCGGCGGAATCTCATTTTGAAGGACCCGCAGGCGCAATTCGGCCTTCAGCACTTCGGTGAGGCTGCCCGTCTGACGACGCTGACGAAAACCCGCACGCAGGGTGCCGCCAAGGGTGACCAGTAGGGCTTAAGCCCCAAGATAGTGGGGTGCGATTTAACCCTTGCCCTAGGTATGGGGTCTTGTTAGACTGACGACCGTTTTCCGGAGCCCGGGGCCATCTCGCTGTGGGCGGGATGTGGCGACGGAACCCACGGTCCTTGTTACAACACCAGCTTAATTTCAAAGCACGCCCAGCTGCTTCGGGGACGAGTCTGCCTCGCCTCCGGCGCAGCTTTTTCTGTTTTCAGGCGTTGTTGATGGGGAAGCCGGTGCGCCGGCTTCCGAGGCCACCCGGAAGGAACACGACATGCGGTTGAACCGAATCGAGATTGCCGGCTTCAAGAGCTTCCCCGACCGCTCCGAGCTCACGTTCGACGAAGGGGTCACGGCCATCGTCGGACCCAACGGATGCGGAAAGAGCAACGTGGTCGATGCGTTGACCTGGGTCCTCGGCGAGCAGAGTGCCAAGAGCCTGCGCGGCGACCGCATGGAGGATCTCATCTTCGGCGGCAGCGATGCCCGCAAGCCCACCGCTGCGGCCGAAGTGCGGCTGAAGCTCTCGGGTGTAGCGGCCCGCGTGCCATCGGGGGGGGACGG
>JACDBQ010000269.1 GCA_013694845.1 Acidobacteriota bacterium | reverse complement strand
CGCCCTCTCCGTTCGCGGCATCGTCGTGGCTGGCGAGGCCGTGGATATCGATGATGTCGCGGCGGAGCTGATGGACGGCAACGAAACCGACCGTCGGGTGCTGGTCACGACGCACTCGGCCCCCCTCCGAGAGGTCGCGACTGTGCTGATGAAAGTCAGCCAGAACCAGTACGCGGAGACGCTCCTCAAGGCGGTCGGCGCGGCACGCGGTGGCCTCGGCACCATTGGTGCCGGCAGGCGCGCCGCAGCGGAGACGTTCACGGCCTGGGGAATCCCGACGGACGGTTACGTGATGTCGGATGGGTCCGGGCTCTCGCGCTACAACTACGTCGCGCCGTCGACCATCACGACGATCCTGGCCAGGATGTACGCAGATCCCCGGCACCGGGAGGCCTTCCTCGCGACCCTTCCGGTGGCGGGCAAGGACGGGACCCTCTCGACCCGCATGCGACGAACGCGGGCCGAAGGGAACGCCGCCGCGAAGACCGGGTCCATCGCGAACGTGCGGTCGCTGTCCGGCTTCGTGAAAACGCGGAGCGGCGAGACGCTCGCCTTTGCGATCCTGGCCAACGACTTCGTGCTGCCCTCCGCCACGGTGAACTGGATCGCCGATCTCGCCGTCGAAATCCTGGCCAACTTCAGCCGCTGATCAGCGGCCTCCTGCCACGGTCGCGTCGGGCCGCCGTCTGTGTTGCCACGGTCCGACACAGGCCCCTCTTTCGCCACGGTTCAACACTGTTGAGCCTCAAGCGACGGAGTTATCCCCGACGAGCGTATTCCGCCCCCTTGAGCCGTTCAGCGGGACTTCCGACCCGTCAGATTGGTAATCCTGCAGACGCCACCATCGCATCGGTTTATGCCGGTCGGGACGGGGCTGTAGCGCTTCCGGAGACGGCCAGCAACATCCTGCATGAACTCATACGCCGTCGCTGCGTCACGCGGCCCGATGCGCCATGAGGGAATCAGCTTGGTATCGCGTCGATGACCGTCCACGTCCAGACGGAGCCAAGCCCCTGCTCCTTCTTCTCCTGGCTGGCTGCAGCTTGTTGTTGGGGCGTAGGCTTGCCTGAGCGAGTAGGCATACGCTCATTGTGCCACGCGCCTTCTGGGTTTCGGCGGGGCCGCTTTTCAAACTGACCCACTACCGGCTACCGGGGAACATTCCATTCTGAGGCAACATGTGCGGCAGATCTATTTGTCGCCGCACATGAGCACCCTGACCAGTGTTGGACCGTGTTGCACCGTGGCAAAAGAGACCCGTGGTGCACCATGGCAAGAGAGACCCCGTTGAACCGTGGCGGCAGGTGGCCCGCTACAATGGCGGAGTGAAGACCCGGTCGTCCGCGGCTCTGGTGGTGCTGGCGCTGGTCGCCGGGGCGGCGGCGTTCTATTACTTCCAGCAGCAGCGGCTGGTGCAGCCGGCGGCCGATCCAGGTGAAGTCGTCGACGGTGACTGGCTGGAGCACCTCTACAGTCAAAATCCGAAGGTAGCCGAAGAGGCCGCGCGGCAACTGAACGAGCTCGGCACGAGCGCGTTGCCGGAGATCCGGGTGGCACTGCACGATCCGGCTGCCGATTCAGCCCGAAAAAAGGCCGCGCTCAAGGCGTGCGGGCTGCTTGGCCCCCTCGCGGCGCCGGCGATGGCCGATGTGGCCACCCATCTGCCTGATCCTGAACTCACGGCGGAAGCGGCAGTCGCGCTCAGCTTCATGGGTCGGGAGGCGTACGGGCCACTCCGAGACGGCGCTTCGAGCGACGACCCGATCGTTCGTCGCGAATCGCTGAGATCGATGGGCAAGCTGCGCGAACGCGCACCGCTGGACGCCCGAGCCGTTGTCCCTCTTCTGCTGCAGGGTCTGGCGGACCCGGATCCCGGGGTGCGAGCCGTCGCGGCAACCTACCTGGGGATCATCCACGCCGAAGGCACGTCAGTGGTGCCGGCGCTGATCGAAACGCTGCAGGATGAGGAAGCGGAGGTGCGCGCGGCCGCGGCTACAGCACTAGGCTCCTTCGACACCGACGGCCACCTCGCTCTTCCGGCGCTGAGAAAGGCGACAGCGGACCGCAATGAAAACGTGGCTCGTGAAGCCGGTCTCGCAATCGTCAAGCTTCAGAGCAGCTCGCGCAAGTAACGGAGGATCTCCTGCGGGTCCCCCTGGAGCCCTCCTCCTTGCGCCAGCTCCGGTCGTCCACCTCCCTTGCCTCCAAACCTCCCGATCACCTGCCTTAGTACCGCGGCGCTGTCGACGGATGCACCATCATTGCGGGCGATGACGATGACACGTGGCGAGGGGGTGCTGATGAGAGCGGCAACGGCTGCGGGGGTCTGGGCGACGGCAACGGCAACGGCCTTCAGCCCATTCTGATCCCATCCCTCCAGTGCGGCGACCACCCGTCCGCCCGGCGAAGCGGCCACCAGCGCCGTCGCTTCGTGCTGCGCCAGCCTGGACTGGAGGACCTTGATCGAACGCTTCGCGTCCTTGCCCTCAGTCTGAAGGCGCTCGATCGCGGCAGGCAACTCCTCGGGGAGGACCGACAGCAATCTGACGGCGCCGGCCGCGACATCACGCAGCGCACCGTGCGCCCGGAGGGCACGCCCGCCGCACGCGAAACTCACGCGCGTGCCACCTTTGAATCGTTCCCAGGCCGTGACGGCGACGATACCGACCGCACCGGTCCTCGCGACGTGCGTACCGCCGCAGGCGGAGAGATCGTAGTCTTCGATGTCGATGAGCCGCAGCGTCCCCTGGCGCGCCGGCTCCTTTCGCAGCCGCAGTCTCGCGGCCTCCGCAGCGTCCACGAAGGCAATCTTCACCGGACGGTCCTCCCACACCACCCGGTTCGCATCGGCCTCGGCGCGCCTGATGTCACCGGCGGGGAGATCGCGCGCGAGATCGATGGTTGCGGAGTCGGCACCCAGGTGGAAGCTTTCGGTGCGCGCATTCAGCAGGCGGTCAAAGGCGGCGGAGAGCACGTGCTGACCGGTGTGTTGCTGCATGTGATCGAACCGACGCGACCAGTCGATCCGTCCAGTGACGCGCGCACCTTCGGTCAGGGAGCCGTCGACGACGTGCTGAATGCCGCCATCCTCCGCGTCGATGACATCGAGGACGCGCGCCTCGCCGAGTGTGCCGACATCGAACGGCTGGCCGCCAGACGTCGGGTAGAAGGCCGTCTGATCGAGCCGGACGAGGTGCCTGCCATCCAGCGTTTCGACCCGCGTCACCGTTGCATCGAACTCGGTGAGGTAGGGATCGTCGTAGTACAGGCGTTTCTGCATCAGCGGGCCGGTGGTTCAAGTTGGCAGGTGAATAACGCGGGATCGGCGATCCCGGCTTCCGCGAATCCCCTGGCGCGAAGGCGGCAGCTGTCGCAGGTCGCACAGGGCCGGCCGTCTGCGTTCGGCGAATAGCAGCTGTGTGTCAGGGCATAGTGCAGTTCGAGATCGACGCCAAGACGGATGATCTCCGCCTTCGACAGCCGCAGCAGCGGCGTCAGCAGACGAAAAGGGCGCCCCTCCACACCCGCCCTGGTGGCAAGCGCCGCAACCCGCGCGAACGCCTCCAGGTATTCCGGCCGGCAATCGGGGTAGCCGGAATAATCGAGCGCGTTGACACCGATCACGATGGCTGTCGAGCCGGTTACCTCGGCCCACCCGAGCGCGAGCGAGAGAAAAATCGTGTTCCTGGCCGGCACGTAGGTCGACGGGATCTCCGACGAATCGAGCGGGCGATTCTGCGGGATGGCACCGTCGCCGACGAGCGATGATCCGCCGAACACCGAGAGATCCACCTCCAGTTCGATGTGGCGGGTGACGCCGAGCGAGGCGGCCACCATCCGCGCCGACTCGACTTCAACAGCGTGCACCTGCCCGTAGCGCACCGTCAGCGCAAACAGCTCATAACCGTCCCGCCGGGCGACCGCCGCCGCCGTATAGGAATCCAGTCCGCCGCTCAGCAGCACTACAGCTTTCAATCGGCTCTCATTTTCACACGTGCCACGTGCGAGGTGCGGCGTGCGAGGTGCGGCGTGCCACGTGCGAGGTGCGATGGGCGGCGGGCAGTGTCCCGCGGCTGACGGTCGCACGTCCCACATCGG
>JACDBQ010000392.1 GCA_013694845.1 Acidobacteriota bacterium | reverse complement strand
CCAGCCGCCACCCACGCGGCGCGAGTGAGGACGGATCCTGCGATGGTCGAGAGCGCGGCCACGCCCCGTGCGCTCGTCGAACGCCCGGCAAGAACGCGGAGGAGGAGGGGCACAGGACCGGACAGTATTCCAGCCGCTCGAGCGAGTGCGCCGGGCTGACCGTCCTTGATGGCGCGCATGTCGGGGGCCTCGCTCATTGCGATGTGCGCCGCCATCGCCGTCTCGACGAGCGCCGATCCGATGCCGAGCCTGTTCAGCGCTCGCTCGCGATGGCCGAGCAACTCGAGCATCGAAACGGCCGCGCCCAGACCTGAAGCACCGAAGTGCACGGGCAGCAGCGTCGCATTCGTCGACCAGACGGGGATGGCGGTGGCGCCGAGCAGTACCCCGGTGTAGGTCGAGAGTACCAGTCCGGTTGCCGCCGACAACAGGCCGGCCGCGTCCGCGACGATCCGCACGGCTACGCGCCCCCCGGTCGCGCCGTGCGCCAGATCGGCAAAGGCGGTGGCGCCGGCCACAGTCGAAAAGGCTACGAGCGTCCAGACGCCAACCGACATCGGGCTCCGCAACTTGATCACACGCAGCATGTTGAGGAAGCGCTCGGGCCGGCCCAGATCCGAGATCAGCAGTGGCGGCGAGAGCGCCGCACCGGCGGCGGCAATCCACCGGGCATCGCGCACGAGTGTGTCGCTTGCGCCGGTCCGCCGTGCGACGGCGCCGATCAAGGCCGCCGCGCCGGCCGTTCCACCGACAAAGAAATACGCCGGCACCTCCCACGTCCACACCGGCGCCTTGAGCCCGGGGGCACCGTAGTAGGAGGCGAGCGGCGCGATCTGTTCACTCACCTCCGAGCTTTCGCTCCGCGATGAAGCGCCCCTGCCGCGGCGATTCCTGAGCGAGCAGCGGGATGCTGACGAGCAACAGCACGATCCTGACGATCATCGGACCTGCTCTCCGTGAGGAATGCCAGCACCGCACCGGCGGCCATCAGCCCGGCTGCCACTGCCGCCGACTGCCAGGCCGGTTTGAGGTGGACGGTCGGCACTTCCGGCTTCGACGGCAGATTGTATTCCTCGGGTCGGCCGCGGAAGACGAAGATCGCGTGAGTGCCGCCGACACTGCTGTCCCGCGGGTCGTAGACCACCGCATCGTCGATTCCGCGGGTCCGAAGCTCGTCGACACGCTCCGCGGCCCTGGCTCGCAACGTGGCGATTTCGCCAAACTGGATCGATTGCGTCGGGCAGGCGGTCGCGCACGCGGGTTCCAGGCCGGCCTTTTGCCGGTCGTAGCAGAACGTGCACTTGAAGGCACGTCCATCATCCGGCCGGCGGTCGACCACCCCGAACGGACACGTGACCACGCAGTAGCCGCACCCGTTGCAGATATCCGGCTGGATGAAGACACCGCCGAACTCGGTCCGGACGATCGAGCCGGTCGGACATGCTTCGAGACAGCCCGCGTTCTCGCAGTGCTTGCAGACGTCGGACGAAAAGTCCCAGCGGAACGAATTGCTTCGATATCCCGCATCCGCGGTGGCAACCGCGACACCGGGATCGTGCGCCCGTTCGATGAACTTGACGTGACGCCAGGTGGAGTGCCCCAGCCCGCCCGTGTTGTCGTAGGAGTTGCCGGTAAAGGTGAACCCGTCTGCCGGGACGCCGTTCCACTCCTTACAGGCGACCTCGCACGCCTTGCAGCCGATGCAGAGAGTCGAGTCGGTCAGAAAGGCGGTGATCATTCGACGTCCGAGGTGCGAGGTGCGACGTGCGACGTGCCGACATGCGCTGTTGCCACTCGCACGGAGCAGACCAGTGCCTTGGCTTCCATGATTCTCACATTCGGTTCCTGCGAAATGGCGATCAGGTCGTTCACGACATCACCGGTGACGAGACCTCGGCCGCCGAAATGATATGGCAGGCCGACCTGGTGCAGTTGTCGGCCATGGATCGTCACCGGCCGTATCCGCGGCGTGACCAGGGCGCGCGCCCTGATTTCTCCCCGAGGTGTGGCCACGATGATCATCTGACCGTTGCGCGCACCGATCTGCGCACCGAGCTCCGGAGAGATTTCGGCAAACAGCTCGGGCTGCAGCTCGGCGAGATGCGACAGCGTGCGGGTCATGCCGCCGGCCGTATGGTGCTCGGTCAACCGATAGGTCGTCAGGACATGCGGATAGCGAGGATCTCCGGGCGAGTGTGCGTAGGCGTTGTCGGGGCGCTCCATGGGATCCGCAGCTGGATTCGTCTGCTGCGCGTAGACGCTGTTCCGCACCGGGGATTCGAGCGGTTCGTAATGAGCGGGCAGCGGACCATCCTTGAGGCCGCTCGACACCCAGATCCAGCCGACGCCGTCGGGGTGCATGACAAACGGCGCATCCCCGCGGATGGCGGCATCGCCCGAGGCCCCTGGCGCGGGAAGGTAGTCAGGACGCTTGTCGCGCGTGAAGTCCGGGTTATCGGCGCCTGTCCACTCGCCACTGGCCTCGTCCCACCAGATCAACTTCTTGCGGTCGCTCCACGGTCGGCCGTCAGGTCTGGCGGACGCGCGGTTGTAGAGGATCCGTCGGTCGGCCGGCCAGGCGTATCCCCAGCCATGGCCGTAGACGCCGGTCGCGGTCCGCTCACGCGCACGGTTGCGCCCATCCTCGTATACCCCCGAATAGATCCAGCAGCCGCACGCCGTGCTCCCATCGTCTCGAAGAAATCGGAACCCGTCGAGAATCTCCCCGCGCGTGAGGTCGTGGCCGTTGATCTCGCGGAGGATGGCGTCGCTGTCCGGTTCGTCGTGTGGGCCGCGCGTGGGGTAGTCCCAGGTGAGCGCGTTCAGGCCGGCGTTGCGTGGCGTGCAATCCTTCGCGGCCCTTGCCTTGAGGCGCCTTCCGAGGTGATACATGAACCACGCTTCGCTGCGTGCTTGACCCGGAGGGTCGACGGCCTTCTCGTGCCACTGGAGCAATCGCTGCGTATTGGTGAAGCAGCCGTCCTTCTCGGCGTGCCCCGCGGCGGGGAAGAAGAACACCTCGGTGCCGATCTCCGGCGTGCGCAGCTCCCCACGCTGAACTTCCGGCGAGTCCAGCCAGAAGGAGGCCGTCTCGGTCTCGACCATGTCCCGAACGACCAGCCACTTCAGGTTGGTCATCGCGCGGCGCTCGAGGCGGGCGTTCGGCGCCCCGACGGCGGGGTTTTGACCCATGACGAACAGCCCCTCGAGCGGCGTGTCTCCATCCGCCATGTCGAGCCAGTAGCCGAAGTGCGAATGGTCGCCGCTGATACGCGGCAGCCATCCGAAACCGAAGTCGTTCTCGGATGTGGCAGCGGCGCCGTACCACGCCTTCAGAAGCGACACGACGAACTTGTCGAGATTGGCCCACCACCCTCCGTGCGACCGGTGCTTCTCGAGATAGGCGCCCAATGTCGTCGTGTCGGGGCCAAACGCCGGCATCGGGATGTAGCCGGGGAGAATATCGTAGAGGGTCGGGATGTCGGTGGACCCCTGGATGGACGCATGCCCGCGCAGGGCGAGAATGCCCCCGCCGGGCCGACCGATGTTCCCGAGCAGGAGCTGCAGGATCGCGGCGGTGCGGATGATCTGCACCCCCGTCGAGTGCTGGGTCCAGCCGACGGCATAGCAGATCGCCGCCGTCTTGTCCGGACCCGACGCGCGGCAGAACGCCTCCGCCACGCGCAGAAAGGCCTCGCTCGGGACCCCGCAGACGTCCTCCACCATCGCCGGCGTATAGCGCGCGTAGTGACGCTTGAGGATCTGGAAAACACAGCGCGGATGCTGCAGGGCAGGGTCGCGATGCGGCTCCTCGATCTTCGACGCCTCCCCGGCGCGGTCCTTCGCGTGGCCACCTCCTTCGGGCTCGTGTCCCACGTCCTGGTCGGACTGTCGTGCCCCGTCGTACCGCCACGTCCGGGGCGAATAGCTGCCGTCGGCGTCGTGCCATCCCGAGAACAGCCCGTCGAGCTCTTCGGTGTCTTCGAAATCGCTGGAGATGATCGTCGACGCGTTCGTGTAGGGAACGACATAGTCTCGGAACTCGAGGTTGTTCGCGAGGACGTGGTTGATGAGAGCTCCGAGAAACACGATGTCGCTGCCGGCCCGCAGCGGCACCCACATATCCGACATGGCCGACGTGCGGGTGAAGCGTGGATCGACATGAATGACCGTCGCCCCGCGCTCGCGCGCCTTGATCACCCACCTGAAGCCGACCGGATGGTTCTCGGCCATTGACGATCCCATGATGAGGATCGCATCGGCGTGCTCCAGGTCCTGCTGCGCCGTGGTTGCGCCGCCGCGCCCGAACGTCGTGCCCAGACCGGGCACCGTGGAGCTATGTCATATGCGGGCCTGGTTGCTGATCGCCACCATCCCGAGGCCGCCGGTGAACAGCTTCTTGATCAGGTAATTCTCTTCGTTGTCGAGCGTGGCTCCTCCGAGGTGCGCGATCGACGCGCACTGCATGAGCGGCAGCTCACCATCCTCGCTCATCCGCGATTGCTCGAAGTGGCGCTCGCGGGAGGACCACACGCGCTCGGCCACCATGTCGACGGCCGTTTCGAGATCCAGGCAGGTCCACTCGGTCGCATGCGGGGCCCGATATTTCACCCGCGTGGCTCGAGCCGAGTGCGTCAGCAGCTCTTCGGTCGCGGCCCCCTTCGGGCAGAGATGACCTTCGGAGATCGGCGACGCCGGATCCCCTTCGACCGAAACGATCTTCCCGTCGCGATGGAAGATCAGCTGCCCGCACCCGACCGCGCAGAACGGGCACACCGACCGGGCGACCTCCGCGCCAGTGTTACGCGGCTGGAGACGCCGTGTCGCCTCGGACATCGCTTCGGCGCCGGTGCCGTCGGCGCCGGTCCGAATCTGTTCGAGCAGCGGCCATCGGCGAAGGCGGTCGAGCAGGCTCATAGGGTGGAAGTGTAAGCCACCTATGCGGGATGCGGGATGCGGGATGCGGGATGCGGGATGCGGGATCCGCAATCC
>JACDBQ010000391.1 GCA_013694845.1 Acidobacteriota bacterium | reverse complement strand
GTGCAGCGGTCGAGCATCTGCGGCGCCGTCCTCGGACGCCCCATTACGGACGACCGCGGCCCTGAACATCCGGGAACGCTGAGGAGAAACGCATGCGATCAGTTTCGTCAGCCCTGTGTGGGCTCGTGGTCTTCGGCGCGATCGCGTCGGGCCAGGCCGCTGGTAACCAATCCACCAACAAGAAGGTGTTCATCTCCGCCGACATGGAGGGAATCAGCGGAATCTCCGCATCCGACCAGCTGTCCGCCACCGGCGCCGAATACAACCGCTCGAGGAAGTTGATGGCCGACGACGTGAACGCCGCAGTGCGCGGGGCGCGGCGCGGCGGAGCGACCGACATCGTCGTCAACGATTCGCATGGCAGCATGCGCAACCTTCGCCTCGAGGATCTCGACAACCAGGTGCGCCTGATCAGCCATAGTTTCAAACGGTCCGGCATGATGGAGGGGCTGGACGAGTCCTTCGATGCCGTCATTTTTATCGGGTATCACGCCAAGGCCGGGCACCCGGGCGGCCTGTTCGCGCACACCGGCAGCGGGGTCGTGCGCGACGTGCGCGTGAACGGCCGCTCGCTCGGCGAAGGCGGGCTCAATACGATGGTCGCGGCTTCCTATGGCGTGCCGGTCGTGCTTGTAACGGGTGACGACGTTGCGGTGATGCAGGTGGCGGAGGCGGCGACCGCCGCAAAGATGGTGGCCGTGAAGCGCGCCATCAATCCGCGCGCGGTGGAACTGCGCCCCTTCGCCGCGGTTCACCGTGAGATCGAGACGGCGGCGTACGAAGGCATTCGCGACGCGAAGAAGTTCAGCCCGCAGCGGGCAGCGGCGTATCAGGTCGAAGTCCAGTTCCAGGATGTCGCGATCCCCGAGGTCGCGCAGAGCCTGCCGAGCATGAGCCGTCCGTCGCCGGATACCATCGCTTTCACAACGGACTCGATGCCGAAGGCCTACACACTCATCCGGCTCCTCTACCGGTACATCAACCCCGACTGAACGACGTTTCGCTTGCTCGGGAGGGGCCTGTCCCCGTTACACGCAACCCCTACGGACGAGCTTCGCCGAAGTCCTTCTGGACGGGCAGGTTGGCGGAATTGGGGCCTGGCCCCGTGCGGCCCCGCGGCGAAGTATAGAGTTGACTTCAAGTGACACGAATTGAAGATTACGCCCTCATCGGCGACACGCAGACCGGTGCCCTCGTGGCAAAAGATGGATCGATCGACTGGCTGTGCCTGCCGCGCTTCGACTCGGGCGCATGCTTTGCAGCGCTTCTCGGCCAACGCAACCACGGACGATGGCGGATCGCTCCGGTGGGCGCTGTTCGAGCAGTCTCCCGACGGTATCGCGGGCCGTCGCTGATCCTCGAGACAGAGTTCACAACCGACACCGGTGTCGTCAGGCTCATCGACTTCATGCCGCCCCGCGGTACCGAGCCCGACGTCGTGCGCATCGTCGAAGGGGTTGACGGCGAGGTGCCGATGGATCTCGATCTCGTCGTCCGCTTCGATTACGGGTCGATCGTCCCGTGGGTCCGGCGAATCGACGACGACTGGACGGCCGTGGCTGGTCCCGACAGCCTGACGTTGCGGACACCGATCGAGCTCCAGGGTGTCGACCTCGCGACCAAGGCAGCCTTCACGGTGCGAGCCGGTGAGCGGGTGCCGTTCGTCCTCACCTGGCATCCCTCGCACCAGTCAGTGCGCGTCATTCCGGATCCGGAGGCGGCACTTGGCGACACGGAAACATGGTGGCAAACATGGGCGAGCTCGTTCACATATAACGGCCCCTGGAAAGACCAGGTGCTCAGGTCCGCGATCACGTTGAAGGGCCTGACGTTCGCGCCGACCGGGGGAATCGTCGCCGCGCTCACGACCTCCCTGCCGGAACAAATCGGCGGCGTCCGAAACTGGGACTACCGCTTCTGCTGGCTGCGCGACGCGACCTTCACGCTCTTCTCGCTGATCCACTGCGGCTTTCTCACCGAGGCCGCCGCGTGGCGCAACTGGCTCCTGCGCGCCGCGGCAGGCGACCCATCGAAGCTGCAGACGATGTATGGCGCGGGCGGCGAACGGCGGCTTCCGGAGCTGATCCTGGACTGGTTGCCGGGCTACGAAGGGTCGAAGCCGGTACGCATCGGCAACGCGGCGGTCACCCAGTTCCAGCTGGATGTGTACGGCGAAGTAATCGACGCGCTTCACGTGGCGCGAGGCGCCGGCCTGGAGCTCGACGCCTCCGCGTGGGCGCTCGAGAAGGTGATCCTTGAGTTCGTCGAGAAAGCCTGGCGCGAACCGGACGAGGGGATCTGGGAAGTCCGCGGACCACGACGTCATTTCACGCATTCGAAGGTCCTGGCCTGGGTCGCGTTCGACCGGTCGATCAAGAGTGCCGAACAGTACGGGCTCGACGGCCCGGTCGATCGCTGGCGCGCCATCCGGGCCGAGATCCACGCGGACGTCTGCAGCAAGGGGTACGACGCTGCGCTGGGCACCTTCACGCAGTCTTACGGATCCCCGGAGCTCGACGCCAGCCTGCTGCAGATCCCGCTTGTCGGATTCCTCCCCGCGACCGATCCAATGGTGGCGGGAACGATCGCCGCAATCGAGAATCGCCTGCTGCACAACGGCTTCGTGGATCGTTACCTCACCCAAAGCGATGTCGACGGACTGCCCGCCGGAGAGGGCGCCTTTCTCGCGTGCACGTTCTGGCTCGCCGACGCGTACATGCTCCAGGGGCGTCGGGACGAAGCGCACACCTTGTTCGAGCGGTTACTCACGCTCACGAATGACGTCGGACTGCTGGCCGAGGAAGTGGATGTGCATACTCGCCGGCAACTCGGCAACTTTCCGCAGGCGTTCTCGCACGTCTCGCTGATCAATTCGGCGCGCAACCTGTCGAACGGCACCGGTCCGGCCAGGAACCGAGCCTAGTGTCGCGTCGGTTCAGTCCCCGAAGTCCTGTTACATTCGGCCGGCGCTGCATCCCGGGCGCGGCGTTGCTCGTCGGTTGCATACGCCCGGTATGCGCCCTCCTCGCGCCTTGCGCGCCGGGCGCATCGCCGCCCTCTGTGTGAACAAGACTTCGGGGACGCGACACTGGATATGGATGGCTGGGGGGGCAGGATTCGAACCTGCGCGTGACCTGAGTAACAGTCAGGTGCCTTACCAGCTTGGCGACCCCCCATTAGGAATGCTGAATGCGGATGTCAGTTCTCCGGAACGAAAAAAGCCCGCCAGGGTTTCGCTGGCGGGCTCGAGTCTTGGTGGCGTCTGCTGGGTTTCGATCAGCTGCTGGCCGGAGCAAGACTTCGCCCGCCGGGGCAATTGGAGCCCCGATGATTCGCGCGGAAGTTACGCACCGGAACCAACGTCACGTCGGCAGAGTAATCGGTGGGCCGCCTGCTGTCAACTGCGCTAGCATGGCTCTGCGCTAGCATCGCTCAGGAGGCTCACGTGTCGAACGCCGACGGAATCACAGACGACATCAGGAAACGGGAAGAAGACTACTTCCGGCGCAAGGATCGGGAGTTGGTCGATCGGATGCGGCAGGTGGCGGCCTCGGCCGACATCCGCAAGGGGCTCGAAGACGCGACCGGGATCCACGACACCAAGAGCCTGAAGGATCTCGAAGCGCTCGGTTTCACGCCGAGCACCGTGACGCTGCTGCCGCTGGTGCCGGTGCTCCAGGTGGCCTGGTCCGAAGGGAGCGTGAGCAGCGCCGAACGCGAGATGATCGTGACGGTGGCGCGGGCGCGCGACATTGCCCCCGACAGCGACGCCGATCAGAAACTCCAGGCGTGGCTCGATCGACGGCCGTCCGACGAAACGTTCCGCAAGGCCACCCGCCTGATCGCCGCGATGCTCGATCATCCCCAAGGGGCGGAGATGCAGATCGACGCCAACGACCTGATCACCTACTGCGAGCAGATCGCCCACGCGTCCGGAGGCCTGTTCGGCTTCGGCAGCGTCTCGGCGCAGGAGAAAAGCGCGTTGCAGCAGATCGCCGCGCAGCTCAAGCAGCGCTAGGCGTGGCGATCCACCCCACCTCGTGGACGGTCGATCTCGACGCCCGTTACGAACTGCTCGAAGAGGCCGGGCGTGGCGGGATGGGTGTCGTCTACCAGGCACGGGACCGGGAGACCGGCGAGATCGTCGCCCTGAAGATCCTGAAATCCGACATCGCGTCGGACCCCGTGGCCGCCGAGCGGTTCCTCAATGAGGTTCGCCTCTCACGGAAGATCACCCACAAGAACGTCACCCGGGTATATGAGTTCACGCGCGCAGGGTCGACCGCGTACCTGTCGATGGAATACGTGGAAGGCGAGAGCCTGCGCTCCATCGTGGAGCGCGTCGGCGCGGTGAATGTACGCAAGGGCATCCAGATCGCCCGTCAGATCTGCTCGGCGCTGCACGAAGCCCATGCCAGGGGATCGTGCACCGCGATCTCAAGCCCGAAAACGTGATGCTCGACAAGTCGGGCAACGTGAAGGTGATGGACTTCGGTATTGCACGGCTGCTGGACACCTCGGTCACCGCAACCGCAGGGGGAATCATCGGAACGCCGGCGTACATGGCGCCGGAACAGGCCGAAGGCAAGACGGTTGACGTCCGTACGGATGTCTACGCGCTGGGATTGATCCTCTACGAAATCTTCACGGGCAACCCGGCGTTCACCGGGGACACGCCGATGATCGTCGCGCTGAAGCAGATCCGCGAGACCCCGCCGCTGCCAAGGACACTGGACGCCACGCTCCCGTGGGAGCTCGAAGCCACCACGATGCGCTGCCTCGAGAAGGATCCTGACCGGCGCTTCCAGACGGTTGAAGAGGTCGACGCGGAACTGGCGGCGGTGGCGACGGGAGTGACCACCGGCGCGTTCGATACGAGTCGACCGGGCGCAGTCGGGTGGCCCGGCGTGACGAACGCGCAGACGACCCCGATCGCTGAGCAGGCAGCGCCGGACGCGTCTCCGCGTCGGGCTTTGGCCCTGAAGCGGAGGTGGCCGATCGCTGCCGGCGCCGCGACTGTCGCGGTCGCGCTCGCGGTCGCGTTCGGGTTGCTGACCAAGAAGGAACCGATCCCATTCGACACCTTCACCCTGAACAATGGGCTGAAGGTGATCCTGGCCGAGGATCATTCCGCCCCGACGGTTGCGGTCGCCGTCACCTATGACGTCGGCGCCAAGGACGACCTCCCGGGCCGCGCCGGCCTTGCCCACCTGTTCGAGCACATGCTGTTCAATGGCTCGCTCAACGTCGGCAAGGGTGAGCACCAGCATCTGGTCAGCAACCAGGGGGGCACCCCGAACGGCCAGACGTTCATGGACTATACGCAGGTCTGGGAAACGTTGCCGTCCAACCAGCTCGAGCTCGCGCTGTTCCTGGAAGCGGATCGAATGCGCTCTCTCCGCCTGGACCAGGCTCGTCTCGACACCGAACGCGGCACGGTGATCGCCGAGCGGCAGCAGCGGGTCGACAACCAGGCTTACGGCCGCGTGCTGGACGCGTTGTTCGAAACCGTCTACGACATCCCGAGTTATCAGCGTAATTTTTTCGGCACCGAGGCCGGCCTGCGGGCCATCACCATGCAGGAAGTCAATGATTTCTTCCGCATCTTCTACGCACCGAACAACGCGGTGCTCACGGTAGTCGGCGACTTCGATCCCGGGGACGCACGCAAGCAGATCGAGAACTATTTCCAGCACATTCCCGCGCAGCCGCCGGCGCCAAAGATCGCGCTGACTGAGACCGAGCAGACCAGCGAACGCCGGAAACGAATTGAAGATCCATTCGCGACTGGCCCACGGATCTACCTGGCGTACAAGACGCCCTCAGGCATGGCGCCAGACACCGAAGCGCTCGCGGTCATGACGTCCGTCCTCGCGGAAGGGGCTTCGTCCCGGCTGCACCAGACACTCGTCAAGGACCAGGAGATGGCCATCGGCCTCGGCGGATACATCGAAGTGCGCAAGGGTCCCGGGTTGATGGTCTTCGCCCTGCAGCCGACGGACGGTCGCGACGAGGCGGCCGTCATCAAGGCATTCGATGACGTCGTCGAACAGGTGCGCGTGCAGGGGGTCAACGACGCCGAAGTGGCGCGCGCGCGTAGCCGAATCCGGCTGACCCGCGCGACGACGCTCCAGCAGAGCGCTCAGCGGGCGCTGCTGCTCGGCGAGTTCGAAACGCGGTTCGGCGGCGCGCGCGGCGCAAACGCACGCGTCGGGCAGCTGGACGACGTGACCCTTGATGATGTGCAGCGCGTGGCGGCGCGCTACCTGGCGCCTGAACGCCGGACCGTGCTGACGGTCGTCCGCGGAGGGGTGCCGACCCCCACATTCAAGAGCGTCACGACGCCGGCGACTCCGGCAGTGTCAGCGCTCGAACGTCTCAACCGCGCGCCGGTCTCGCAGGACGTGTTGCGCGTGTCGCTGCCGACCGCGCACGACGCCACGCTCGACAACGGGCTGACGGTGCTCGTCGCCGAGGGCGAGCGAGCGCCGCTCGTCGCCGTCCGCTTCGACGTGCGTGGCGCAGGAACGCTCGACGCTCCGCCCGAGAACGCCGCCATCGCGGTGGGCACGGCGGCCATGCTGCGGGAGGGCACGGCCACCCGCGCGAGCAAGGAGATCGCGGAGCTGCTCGATCTGTACGGAGTTGCGTTGAACGTCAGCCTGGCTACCGACTCCGGCGCGATCCTCGTCCAGGCGACGGGCCTCAGCGACACCTTCGAACAATGGTTCCCGATCGTCGCCGACTGCGTGGCGAACCCGTCCTTCCCCTCGGACGAGTTGAATGTTCTCAAGCGGCGGTTGACGGCTGAGTGGCAATCCCGGCGATCCTCGCCGACGGCTGTGGCCACGGAGATCTTTGACGAAGCGGTCTATGGACCGAGGGTGGCGCGACGAATTTCCGCCGAGGCGATCGGGCAGCTGACCACCGACCAGCTGAAGGCGTGGCACAAGCAACGGTATGCCCCGCAAGATGTGATCCTCACGATTGCCGGCGCGGTGGAGACCGAGACCGCCGTCGCTTGGATCCGAGACAGCCTCGGGAGCTGGGCCAACAACGGATTCGCTGAACGTCCGGCGCCGGTGGTTCGGCCTTCCGCGGCGCATGTCTTCGTCGTCGATCGTCCCGGATCCGTGCAAACGTCCCTGATGCTCGGCGTGCCCGCGGTCGACAGGGCCAATCCTGACGAGCTGCCGCTCGTGGTGGCCAACCGCGTCCTGGGTGGAGGCGCCGCATCGCGCCTCTTCGGGAAGCTGCGGGACGAGCGCGGCCTGACGTTCGGAGCATTCAGCCAGGTTAACGCGTTCAAACACGGTGGTGACTGGCGCGTCTGGTCCGATGTGACCTCTCCCCGGATCGGCGAAGGGGTCGACAGCGCCGTCTCGGAGCTCAAACGGATCGCGGCGGAGCCGGTGGCGTCGCTCGAGCTCGACGAGGCAAAGCGTTCGATTATCGCGAGCTTCGCGTTGACTCTGGAGCAGCTGTCGCAGGTCG
>JACDBQ010000362.1 GCA_013694845.1 Acidobacteriota bacterium | reverse complement strand
GGACAGGTACGCCCACAATCCGGCCTGCGGACGATCCGGCCGCTCGACCGGAGGCAGCCCTGACGGTTCGGACGGCGCGGCCTTGCCGTGCGGCGCCTCTGGTGGCGCGCCGTGTGGATCGTGCGAGAGCAGCGTGAGCGCCAGGCTGATCGGGTTCTTGATGTGTCCGCGGTAAAAAAACCAGTCTCGCCGCGCCCGGACCCGCCGCCAGCGCTCGGCGCCGATTGCATCGTGCGGCAGCCATGCTTCGTCGTCTTCCTCGAGCGGGCCGTGCAGGCTGAAGTACTCTTCTTCGAGAACCTCGTACACGTTGAGCGGGAGCTCGGAGGTACTGGTCATAGCTTCTCCACAACACCAAGCGCGCGAACAATCCGCCAGCGGTTCTTGTTAGGAGAACCAACAACATCGGCGGCGAACCACTTCGGCGCGTCGGAGAGTCCGATGAGACACACCTGCGATGGCTCGTCGTTGCGGACTCTCGCTCAAGGGTTAACGAAACTCCCTTACTTCCCGCCCCGCCCGAACGCCGAGAAACGCCGTGAACACGTCCACGTCGAGGCCGAAGTCGCTCTGGATGCTGTCGGACCCGCGCGAATGCGATGCCTACGTCCCCTCGACCACCCAGGCAAACGCGTACGTCACATTGGCGCTCCGCACGTCACCGTGATTGGTGATCAGCCCCTGCGATCCGTCGAGGTTGATGATGACGCCGGCCGAGAAGGCGTACGGAGCTCCCACCTGATGAAGCGGCTCCACAATGGACCCTGGCGCGTTCTGCGAACCGTTGCGCCCGATTCCTCCGAACTCGTCGTTCTTATCTCCAACCGCCCTGGTGTTGTCGTTGGCCAGGCGCGACATGATGGCGTACGCCTTGCCGACCACCGTATCTTTCGCTGAATACGTGGCAATGAGCGGACCGCGAACGACCTTCTTGTCGATGACGGCGCGGAAGAACCCCGGTGTGTTTTCCTTGCGCGTGCTGCTCAAGCCGTAGTGCGAAAACGCCGCCTGAAGCAGGGTCAGCGAGTCCACCTTGTGAGTGCCCTCTTCGGCGAGCGCCTTGGCACACGAGGCCATGAGGCGGCCGCCGAGGCTATGGCCCACCAGGTGCACCTTGATGGCCGGCGCCACGGCGCGCACGGCGCGCACGGCTTCCGCGCCCGCACCTGCCCCGACCTTGCCGGAGCGATCCTTCATCAAGTACCACGTCGTCAGGTTCAGGAACTGGCCGATGCGGCCAAAGATCGACCCGAAAACGGATCGGATACCCTGCGTCCCGCCTTCGCCACCGTTGTCGAAGACCGGCGCGATCCCACCGAGGGCGCCGCCCTCGTCGTCGGCGTCCTTGACCTTCGGAACAGTCGGGAGGAACAGGGGCTTCTCGAGCAGCTCGAGAAGCCTCGAGCCGTCCTGCTCTCGAACCTTCTGCAGGCCTTCCGTGGCGTCGAGCTCCGCGTCGTCGAGCAGAGAGAGGACGAGCGTGACGAACTCGTCCTGCGCCGCGGTGCTGCCATCCACCGTGTCGAGCAGCTTCAACGCCTTCTCGATCTTGGGCCGCTGCTCTTCGCACGCGTCGGTGGCCTTCAGCTCTTCGAGTCGACGCCTGACCTCGCGCTTCTCGGCGTCCCGGTCATCGAGGTTTTGGACCGCTCCTTCGTCGAAACTCTCCTTGAATGCTTTCGATGGCCAGAAGATGCCGCACACGACGAAGCGGCGTGCCTTGACCGCGGCAAACTCGGTGCGATTCAGGTTGGCTCCAAAGGTCTGGAGAAAGCCCGAGTACAGGCCGCTCGCGTCGTTCTCATCGTTTCGGAACCCGTGGGCAATGAAAATGACGTCGCTAGGCTGTCTCTGCTGGACGGCGCTCGTGAGCGCGCGCAGTTCATCCGAACTCTGGATCTTCCCATCGCCGTCACAATGGACCGGAAAGAAATCAAAACCTTCGATTACCGCCATGCTCCGTCTCCCCTCTCTAAACGGCCTGCAGCGCCTTCATCAGATCGACCAGGCCGGCACCCTGAAATTGTCGCTCCCGACGCAGATCGACCGCCGTCTGCATGAAGATCTCTTTCACCCGCTCCGGCTGACCGATGAATTCTGACCGCACGGAGAGAAACCCGGCGGCGGCGCCGGAGACATGCGGGGCGGACATGCTGGTACCGGATTGCTCGCAGTACAGC
>JACDBQ010000353.1 GCA_013694845.1 Acidobacteriota bacterium | reverse complement strand
TCCTTCATCAGCGCCACGCGGTGGCCGAGCGTCATCGCCTCGCTCTGATCGTGGGTCACGTAGAGGGTGGTCGTTGCCAGCTCCCGCTGCAGCCGTTTCAGCTCGGCCCGCGTTCGCGTACGCAGCTGGGCATCCAGGTTCGACAGCGGCTCGTCCATCAAATACACCGCGGGACTGCGGACGACCGCACGCGCCAGCGCGACGCGCTGCTGCTGACCGCCCGAGAGCTCGGCCGGACGCCGATCGAGCAGCGCCTCGAGACCGAAGCGCGCACCCACTTCTTCGACCCGCGTGCGTATCTCGGCTGCGGGCGTCCGCCTCACTTCCAGCGGGAAGGCAATGTTCCGCCGAACCGTCAGGTGCGGGTAGAGCGCGTAGTTCTGAAACACCATCGCGACGTCGCGCTCCGCCGGCGCCACGTCGTTGATCACGCGATCGCCGATGCTGATGGTGCCCTCGTCCGGACGCTCCAGACCGGCAAGCAGCCGCAGCAGGGTTGTCTTGCCACAGCCGGAGGGGCCGAGCAGGACAAGGCACTCACCCGGCTCGATCTCGAGGTCCACACCCCGAACGGCCTGGTGCGCGCCGAATCGTTTCTGCACTGCGGCGAAGCGCACGGCTGCCGGTACTGATGTTGGGCTCACGCGTCGGATTCTGACGTGTTGCCCGCCCGGAGGCAACCCTTCTATACTCCTCCGCACATGACAGCGTCTGGACCGGTCCCCGAGCGCGGGCCGTTGCTCGCGATCGAGGGGGTGGTCAAGCGCTTCGGTGGCCACACGGCGCTCGACCGGGTCTCGCTCTCGGTGAGCGCCGGTGAGATCATCGCCCTCGCCGGCGAAAACGGCGCCGGGAAGTCCACGTTGATGGCGATCTGCTCCGGCGCGCTGACTCCTGACGCCGGGGTTCTGCGCTGGGACGGGCAGGCGGTCCGTTTCAACGGAACTGCGGACGCGCATCGAGCCGGTATCGCGATCGTCCACCAGGAGCCTCAGGTCGTTGGCAGCCTCAGCGTGGCGGAGAACCTGGTGCTTGGCCAGATGCCACGCCGGAGCGGCGGATTGGTCGACTGGCCGGGTGTCGAACGGGCGGCGGCCGAGGCGCTCGCACGTGTCCGACTCGTCCTGCCGATCCATGCGCCGATCGCGAGTCTTGGACCCGGCGTCCGTCAACTCGTGGCGATTGCCCGCGCGGTACACGGCGGGGCCAGGCTGCTGATCCTCGACGAGCCGACATCATCGCTGGCGCTGGACGATGCCCACCGGCTTGCGTCGATCGTGCGTGAGATTGCCGCACAGGGCACCGCAGTCATTTACATCTCGCATCGGATCGAAGAGCTCCGCCTCCTTGCGCAGCGACTGATCGTGCTGCGCGATGGACGGGTGACACTCGATGCACCGCTCGCATCGGTCGAGCCGAAAGATTTCTGGGCGGCGCTATCGGGAGGGGCGGAAGAGATGACCGGATCGGTCAGAGCCGGAGCGACCGTCGTCGAGCGGCCGCAGGCCCTGCTGGAGGTTGAACGGCTTCAGCGGCGGAACCGCCTGCGTGACGTGTCACTGCAGATGGCGCCGGGCGAGATCGTCGGCATCGCCGGGCTTGTCGGCTCGGGCCGATCGCGTCTGCTCCACACGATCTTTGGCGCGGAACAGGCCGACGGCGGCGCCATCAGGGTCCGGGTCGGCGCCCACTTGCGCGAGATCCGGGGCATCGACGAGGCGATCGCGGCTGGTGTCGGATTCGTTCCGGAAGACCGCCGCCGCCAGGGGCTGGTCCTCGGCGCGTCGATCGCTGACAACATCGCGCTCGCAATCCCGGAGGACGCCGTCTCGCGGGGACTGCTGCGCCCGCGCCGGATCATGGAGGCCGCACGTGCCGCGGTGAACCGTCTGAGGATCAGCGCGCGGGGCCCCGCACAGCCGGTCATCGAGCTCAGTGGCGGCAACCAGCAGAAGGTCCTGCTCGCCCGGTGGCTGCGGCCTGGCACCCGGGTCCTCCTGCTCGACGAGCCCACCCGAGGCGTGGACGTCGTCGCCAAGGCTGAAATTCACCAGTTCCTGCGAGAAGCCGCGTCGAACGGCATGGGATTACTCGTCGCATCGTCTGACCTTCCGGAACTGCTGTCGTTGTGCGATCGCATCTACGTGATGCGCGCGGGCGCCGTGGCGGGCGAGGTTCCCGCAGCCGAGGCAGACGCGACGCGCCTGCTCACGATGGCGTCGGCGGCCGCGGCATGACCACGAAGGAGCAGCCGGCGGCGGTCCTCTGGCAGCGGATGGGCCCGCTGCTCGGGCTGGCGACGCTGATCATCGGCCTGTCGTTCGCCTCCCCCTACTTCCTGACGGTCGAGAACCTGCTGAACGTGCTGCGGCAGTCTTCGATCAACGCGATCCTCGCACTCGGGCAGCTGATGGTGATCATCACCGCCGGCATCGATCTTTCGATCGGCTCGGTGCTGGGGGTCACGAACGTGATGCTGGCGATCCTGCTGGTCAGCGGATGGCATCCACTGGCCGCCTGTGCCGCGGCCCTCGGCACCGGGTTGGGGATCGGTCTGCTCAACGGAGTGCTGCTCACCCGGTTGCGTCTGCCCCACCCGTTCATCTCGACGCTCGGCACGATGAACGTCGGGCGCGGCGCGGCGCTGCTCCTCGCCGGCGGCGTGCCGATCAGCGGACTGTCGATGGGCTTTCGTTCGGCGACGGGAGGCAATGCCTTCGGAGCGCCGATGCCGGTCGTCATCGCGGCGGTCGCCTACCTTGCCGCCCATCTCTTTCTCACGCGCACGATCTGGGGCCGCGATCTCTACGCCATTGGCGGCAATCGCGAAGCCGCCCGGCTCGCCGGCATCCCGGTCGAGAGGCGCCTCAATCTTGCGTATGCCCTCAGTGGTTTCGCCGGTGCGCTCGGCGCCATCGTCCTCGCCGGGCGGATGAATTCAGGCTTTCCTCTCGCCGGCTCTGGGGCCGAGCTCGATGCCATCGCGGCGGCCATCATCGGCGGTGCCAGCTTCTTCGGCGGCGTCGGCACCGTCGGCGGCACCCTGATCGGCGCGCTGATCATCGGTTTCCTCCGCAACGGCCTGAATTTGCTCGACGTGTCGGCCTACTGGCAGATGGTCGTGATCGGGTGCGTGATCGTCGGGGCGGTGTTCGTCGATGTTCTGAGGCAAAGGGGCACGCGCACCGTGTGAGAGCGCGGCCTCGTATACTCACCAGGCGATGACAATTACATTGAGCACTACCACCCGTGGTGCCGCCGTGCTGGCGATGGCTGCCCTCCTCGTCACCGGATGCAACCGCGGCGCCGACAACGGCAAGAAGACGATCGCGCTCGTACCCAAAGCCATGGACAGCGAATTCTGGCTGGCCGTGCGCAAGGGTGCGCAGAAGGCGGTGGAAGGACGCGACGATGTGACGCTGTCGGTCCTCGCCCCCGACCGCGAGATCAACGTCGATCAGCAGGTCTCCATCCTCGAGGACCAGATTCAACGCGGGGCCAGGGCGCTCGTCGTCGCGCCCGCAGGGTCCGCCCAAGTCGTTCCCGTCCTGCAGAATGCGATCGGCCGGGGCATTCCGGTCGTGCTCGTCGACGCCGACGCGCCGCTGCCGGGCAAGTCCTCGTACGCAGGCACCGACAACCGCGCGGGTGGCTCGCTGGCGGCGAAGCACGTGATCGAGCGTGTCGGCACCGGCAAGATCGCGCTCATCAGCGGTGTGCCTGGCAACCAGTCGCAGGACGATCGGGCGGCCGGGTTCCTCGAGACGATCAAGACCGCACCGGGGCTCCAGGTGGCCGCGCAGCAGCCGGCGAACAGCGAGCGCTCACTCGGATTGACGGTCATGGAAAACATTCTCACTGCGCACCCCGACATCAAGGCGGTGTTTGCCACAAATGACCAGATGGCACTCGGCGCGGTCGAGGCGATCCAATCGCGAAAGCCCCAGGCCGGCATCATCGTCGTGGGGTTCGACGCGACCGGTGAGGCCGTGCAGGCAATCATCGACGGACGGATGTCGGCGAGCGTGGCACAGCGGCCCTTCGAGATGGGGCGGAGGAGCGTTGAAGCCGCGCTGGCGCTGATCGACGGCCGCACGGTCGAGCCGCGGATCGATACCGGCACGGAGCTCGTCACCGCGGCCAACGCGGCGAGTTACAAGAAGTGACGAGGCTATTCCTTCTCCTGCTTGCCCTTGCCGGCGCGGGTCAGGGACAGTCACCAACCGACCATCCGTTCATGCTGCCATCGGACGGAGAGGCGGTGGTTACGATCACGGCTGGCTGCGAACGTTGCGACTGGGGTGTGCCGAGCCGAGAGGCGGTGCTGCTCCGCGTCCTGGTGGACGGCACCTACTCGCAGCACCTGCTGCTCGCCCGCGGTGAGGCGCCGGCGCCCTATCGGATCATGCTCGGACCACTCACGTCCGGTGAACACCGGCTGACGCTGGAACGCGACCAGGCGAGATCCGCGAAAGATGCAGGTGGGGTGAAGATCGAACGCGTCGACGCGCACAGCTACGCGAAGAGCAGCCCGGAGCATGAGTGGCTTTCTCAGGCTCCCTTTCTTCACACACGTCCCGGGACGGTGGAGCGCTTCAGCGATCTGCCGATCCTTGCCTGGGTCGAGCGCGCGCCTGCGCCCGCGACAGGATTCCGCTACTCGGTGATCTTCACGCACGAGGACGGCGGCACGCCAACCGATCGCCTGATGGCGACGTGGGGACGGACCACCGACGTCGAGTTCGTCTACGGCGCCGAGCGCAGCGCAGACGGGCTGCTGCGCGAAGAGATCCAGGCGAAGAACCACGACATCCTGCCCTTTCAGGGCAATCGCCTTGGATCGCATCCGCTGTTGTGGGTCTCGACCGACAACAACATGGTGAGCGACAGCGGACCGTCGGACGCCGTCCGCTTCGCCCCCGCGCCGGAGCTCATCTCGCTGACCAACGTATCGCGCGAAGTCGTAATGGACAAGAACGCCTGGACCTACGCCGTCATGGCTGCCGAGTTGCGGCGGGAGGGACGGATCGACCCGGCCGGCCAGCCGGGATCCGCAAAGGTGCCGGACCCACGACGATTCGCCTATCTGGAGGCGTGCGGGGAGCTCGATCGCGCAACCGTCGCCTTCGACGTGGGAGTTTCGCAGAGCGACGGAACCACTGCGTGGGTGGCAACCGACCGCGGCGATGCGCGGTTCCGGATCGCGCGCAGCGGATGCTTCCGGGCCGCGGTGCCGCTGGCGGAAGGGATCACCGCTGATCAGTTGATGGCGGTGCGTATGCGTGCTTACACGCGGCCTCGGCGCGACGGCGAGCCGGCGATGCCTCCCGGCACCGGCCAGGTGACGCTGCAGCGTTTCAACGGCGTCTTCATGCTGGACGAGCAGTACCGCCCGGGCCCGCCGCGCCTCCTCTGGACCGGCTCTATCGAGGCC
>JACDBQ010000326.1 GCA_013694845.1 Acidobacteriota bacterium | reverse complement strand
CAAGCAGATCGCGGCGTTAATCGGGGTCGCACCGCTGGCGCGCGACAGTGGGACGCGGCGGGGCAAGCGGACTGTCTGGGGTGGCCGGGCGCCGGTTCGGGCGGTGCTGTACATGGGGACCCTCGTGGCGACCCGGCGCAACCCGGTCATTCGCGCGTTCTACGGGCGCCTCGTGACGGCCGGCAAGCCGAAGAACGTCGCGCTCATCGCCTGCATGCGCAAGCTGCTCACGATCCTCAACGCCATGATGCGGACGAACACCACGTGGCTGCAGAGCGCGGAGGTGCCCGCTTGACTTTCAAGACAGTTGCTATCGTCTCGTCCGGCGACCAGGACGGCAAGTAGTCTTCGGACGGCTCCGTGGTGAGCTGGCGCAACTCACCACGACCGACATCGAGCACCCAGATGTTGTAGTCGCTGCCGAGTGGGTTGCCGCGATCTGAGGAAAATGCCACGCGGGTGCCGTCGTGCGACCACACGGGCTCGCGATCATCGAAGGGCCCCCAGGTCAACCGGTGCTGCCCGGAGCCATCAGGGGTGCCCTCCGCGTCATTGGACGCCGTCCACGCCGGGCCCGCCGGTCGGCAGGCGACGACCAAGTGATGGACCACAGGTCGTAGCCGCCGTCGCGGTAGGAAAAATAGGTGATCCACTTGCCGTCCGGCGACCACGTGGGCTGCCGCGCATCGTCGAATACGTCGGTCAGACGTCGGGCGGTTCCACCGCCAGCCGGCACGGTCCAGATGGCACCCTGGAGATCAACGGCGAGCGTTTCGCCATCGGGCGATACGGCCACCGACATCGACGTGCCTTCATGGACCGTCACGTCGATGCGTGACGCGACGGGTCGCAACTGCGAGTGCGAGGCCCCGAGCCCGCCGATACACAGCAAGCCGCCGACAATGACCGCGATGCGTCGACCCGTCTTCCGAGGTCGCCTCACATCAGCGGGTCCCGAGCGATAGCAGGTTGGCAAGAATCCGATACGCGCCAGGCACGCCGTAGGGGAGCTGCCGGTGAAATGCGTATGCGAAGTAGGTGTAGTGACCCTTGCCATGCCGAGCGTGGAGCCATCCTCCCGATTGCGGCTCCTGCCCCTTGTCAAACGTCGCGAGCAACGGCGTGTAAGCGGAGTCCCATTTGGTCCAGAACTTGGAGCCGCGCTGCTCGACCCAACCCTCGAAATCCGCTTTCGTGATCTTGTTCGGAGTGGTGAACACAGGATCGGCCTCAGAGAGGATGCTCACCGGCGAGTCCTCCTCGGATACCTCCTCTGCGCCTCTAGGCAGCTCTCCAGGGAACGGTGCGTATCGGGTGGGGACGAACTCCTGCGTGTTGTAGAGCACGATGAGATTACCGCCGTTTTTCACATAGTCGAGAAGCCGGTAGTTGTAGATGACCAGATCGGTTCTCACCGCGTAGGCGCGTGTGCCGGTCATGATCGCGTGGAAGCGGGAAAGATCCGCAGACGCGAGCTCCTGTGCTCCAAGCAGCGTGACCTCAGCGCCCAGCTGGGCGATCCCGCCCGGCACATCGTCACCCACACCCATCACGTATCCCACCTTCAGTCCGGGCGCAATCTTGACGTCTATTCCGCGAACGGTCGCGACAGCGTCCCGGAACAGGTAGCGCGTCTCGAGATCGCGTTGGTTGATGACCGCGTATCCCTCCCGGTAGTCGCGTCCTCCCGCAGTGGCGACCGCTTCGATCCGGTACTCGCGGGTTTCGAGGGCGGGAATCGTGACGGTGAAGGGGAAGAACGCGCGTTCGCCCGCACGGGAGAATTGGATCGGGCTCGATGCGGGCGCGACCTTCCACCCTGCGGGAACCTTCAGCGTCAGCGTGCCGTCGGCCTTTGCATCCGCGTTGTTGGTCACCTCCGCTCGCAGCTGGATCTTCTTTTCGCGCATGCCAAGCGGCACGATGGCCTGCCCGGGATCGAGCGAAACGGCGAGTGCTGGCACGACGTTCAGGACCCGGAGGCTGTTGCCGTACGGCAGGTTGCCCTCGAGCCGGGTCACCGGCTTGCGGACCTCGACGGAGACGTTCGCGACCTCGAAGGTGGCCACGGCCGTCAGTGGCGGCTCGGCGGAGGGGCGGTGAAGTTGCGCCTGGTCGGTCACGGCGTACCGGGACTCGTTGATCGATTTTCGCGAGAAATACGATCTGTTCAGTGCGGCGGTGGCAGGTGCAGTGACGGCGAACTTGTGATTCATCGGCGTGTTGACCTGCGCATCCTTGACTGGCGACGCCGGTGAGATCGTCCACCCCTGCTGTGCCGGCCGGAGCGCGAGCCGTGCGCCGGTCACGGGTACGTCACTGCGACTGGTAAACTGCGCCACCACCTCGAATGCCTGACCGGGGACGATGGCCGGCATCGCCGCCGGGGCGGCAAATGCCGCAAAGGGGCCGGTCGGGACCTCGGTACCGGCCCGCTGCGCCACGGCCGTGAAGATCACCCCCAGCGCCGAGGTGAGCGTTTCCTGCAACTGCGTCTCCTTGACCCGCAGGAGAAACGCCACATCAGGTTCGCTGCCGAGCGTCTGGGCTGCGGTTCGCACCGCGGCAAGTGCACGCGTGAGAGCCGGTGCCGCGGCGGCCGGGCGTTTCAGGTCGAAGTCGCTCGCTGCAGCCTTGATCTCGCGATCGATGTTTGCGAGGAGGGTCTCCGCCCCGCCGGGCGCCTGCAGGCGCAGCGCGCGATACATCCCTGGAATCGTCGTGTCGATGCCGTCAAAGAAGCTGTTCTCCTTGTCCGGCGCATTGACGACACTCTGCAGCCGCTTGTAATACGAGATCGACGGCCCTGGCTGTGCACGCAGGCTGCCGCTGTTCTGAGAACGCTGGAAGGACAGACCGATGCGCGCGAAGGTCTGATAGGACTCTCCCAGCACTGGATCGTACTGCCCAGTGTCGACCCGGATCGTCCAGTCCTCGTTCTCGCGTACGCCGCCCATGTATAGCTTCAATGGCTGCCAGGGACGGAGTCCCTGCGCGATCTGTTCAGGGAACATTTTCGGATCCCCTGCAGCCTTGAACGCTTCCTGCGTGATGAGGCCGGCCGCCTCGTGATTGCCGTGTCCGTCACGCTGGTTCCCCTGGAACCGCGCGATCAGGACGAAGGGGCGATCCATGCGGATCACGCGCACAACGTCACGCAGCACGTTTTCCCGGCCCCACTTGCCGAGCGCTTCGTCGAGTCGTTTGGAGAAGCCATAGTCGATCATGGTGGTGAAGTACTGGTTGTCGACGCCGTAGTACTTGTCGGAAACGAGCAATTCCTCGGTGCGGATGAGACCGACACCCTCGAACAGCTCCGAGCCGATGGCGTTGTCGCCGGATTCACCGCGGTTGAGCGTCAGCAGGGCCATTCGCGCGCCCCCGCCGCGACTGAGCATGGTCAGCACACCGCCATGCTCATCATCGGGATGCGCGGTCGTGTGCATGGCGCTCGCGGTGGTCTGCAGCTTTCGGATTTTCTGCCAGGTTCCGGCGCTGCCCTGATCCTGGGGCAGTTCGCGCATCACCTCCTGCGTGCGCACGGTGCCGCTGCCCAGTGCGAGGGCCGTTACCAGCAGGCCCAGCCTGCGCCATCCTGTGTTCATCGTCATGTCGATCGATCTCCATAGGGCCCCATGCCCGAGTGGTTGTGGATGCCTGTTACCGGTCGATCCGCGCTGTTGGCGTGCTACACGAACCAACGCTGTTTCGTGAGCCCCTTCTCGTATTCCTTGCGGGCGGTCTGGACGTCTTCCTGTTCCGACACCTCGGAGACCGCGACGTCCCACCAACAGCCGTAACCCGGAACGCGCGCCCCGGCATCGACCGGAACGTGTATCACGGCGGTGCGGTCCGATGCCCGTGCCTCTGCCAGCGCCTGCTCGAGGGAGGCGCGGTCGTGCGCGCGGAACAACCGTGCGCCAAGTGACTCCGCATTCACGCCCAGATCAACGGGCAACGCCGCCCCATCCAGAGACTTGGTACCCGCGTTGCGGAAGCGGTAGTCCGTGCCGAAGCCGCCGGATCCGACGGAGCGCGACAACGCGCCGATACTTGCGAAGCCGCTGCTGTCGACGAGCACGATGATGAGCGGATAGCCCTCCTGCACCGAGGTCACAATCTCCTGCGCCATCATCAGATAGGATCCGTCTCCCACCATCACGTAGACATCCCGTTCCGGAGCGGCCATCTTCACGCCGAGGCCCCCGGCGATTTCGTACCCCATACACGAATACCCGTACTCCAGGTGGTACCCCCTGGGGTCGCGGGTCCGCCAGAGCTTGTGCAGCTCCCCCGGCAGGCTGCCCGCCGCACAGACCACAACGTCCTGGGGCCTCGAGACTTCGTTGACCACGGCGATGACCTCGGCCTGCACCATGGGGGAGGCGTCCCTGGCGGCGGCACAGACTCGGTCGGTCTCATCGATCCACGCGGTGCGCGACGTCTCAACCTGCTGGCGGTACGCGGCAGACACCGAGAATCCGGTGAGCATCCCCTGCAGTTCGTCGAGGGCCGCGCGGGCATCCGCAACGACGGGGATTGCCGCATGTTTGAAGGCATCCATCTCGACGACATTGATCCCGATGAACCGCACGTCAGCGTGCTGAAACGCGGTCTTTGACGCCGTGGTGAAATCGGTCAGGCGACACCCGATCGATAGCACGAGATCCGCATCGCGGCACAACTCGTAGGCAGGCGTGCCTCCGCTGACGCCGGCGGCGCCGAGCGCCATGGGGTCGTCCCACGCCATCGAGCCTTTGCCCGCCTGTGTTTCGAGAACCGGGATCCCGAAGGCATTTGCGAACCTGCGAAGCGCGGCAGACGCGTCGCTGTAGAGCACTCCGCCGCCTGCAATGATCACGGGCTGGCGGCTTCCGCGGATGGCCTCGGCTGCGCGTCGCATCAGGGTCTCGTCACCGCGTGTACGCGGTACGATCCAGACCCGTTCCTCAAAGAAAGCCTCCGGATAGTCGTAGGCCTCCGCCTGCACGTCCTGGGGCAGCCCCAGAGTCACGGCGCCCGTCTCGGCCGGCGAGGTCAGCACCCGCATCGCCTCCGGCAGCGAGGAGATGAGCTGTTCTGGCCGATAGAGACGATCCCAATAACGCGAGACCGCTTTGAAACAGTCATTCACCGAGATGTCCTGCGACTGCGGCGACTCGAGCTGCTGCAGTACAGGCGCCGGCATGCGGTTGCCAAAGATGTCTCCGGGGAGCAGCAGTACCGGGAGCCGGTTGACCGTGGCCCCCGCGGCGCCAGTCACCATGTTGGTCGCACCCGGCCCGATCGAGGTGGTGCACGCCAGCGTGCGAAGCCGATTGTGCATCTTGGCGTAGGCCACCGCCGTGTGGACCATCGCCTGCTCGTTGCGGCACTGGTAGTACGGAAGGCGGTCGCGCATCTGATCCAGGGCCTGCGCCACACCGGCGACGTTGCCGTGTCCGAAGATGCCGAACATGCCGCCGAAGAACGGCTGGCGTGCGCCGTCCCGCTCACTGTGCTGCGCCGCAAGGTACCGCACCAGGGCCTGCGCCATTGTCAAACGAACCGTTCGCGCCACTACGCCTCCAAAACCAGTAGAACCCAAAACCACCGTCCCGTTACCTGGGGCCGGTCCGCGCCTTCAAGGTCATCACGTACTTTGCAACATCGCGGATTTCCTGATCTGCCAGGGCCGCGCCGAACGGCGCCATGCCCGTCCCTTTGATTCCGTTCTTAATCACGGTGAGCGCCGCCGCCTCGGTCGTCGCGAGCTTACGCGGACCGGCGAGCGGCGCCGCGAGTGGTGTACCGCGGCCCCCAGGCCCGTGGCACACCGCGCAGGATCGGGTATAGACCGCCAGGCCCGGCGACCGCGTGTTCGACGGCCGGTTTGCCGGTGCCGGCTTGCGGCCCCTGCCGCGCTCGGGTGATGCAGCCCGCGTCTTGTATCCATCGAGTGTGCGACGCTGTAAAAAATACTGCCCTGCGGCATTGAGGTTCGCGAGGTGCGGCTGTTTCGAATCGTGGCACGTGCTGCAGCGGGTGCCGGTCGCTCGAGCGTGCTGGTAGGTTCCCGCCGACGCGCGGTTGCTTGCCGCCACGACAGCGGCCGCGAGCAGCACCGTCACCGCGACTTTCGTGGCGGTCATGCTCTCACCCGCGTGATCGCGCGCGCCCGTGTCGCGGCTTCATCCACCTGTAGCGCGGCCGCTGCAGCTTCGGCCGCAAGCTTCAGGGTTTCACGCGGCGCCCGGCGGGTCCGCACGCAGTCGATGAACTCGGCAATGGGGCTGCTCGCGGCCGCAGACACCGGCAGCTCGTAGCGCTCTACGGTCCGCTCCACCGCTGGCGTGCCGCGCACCTGTCCCTGGGGCGTCATGCCGTGCATCATGTAGAACCAGTCGCGCTGTTCTTTGGCCCAGGTCTCGCCAACGTCAGAGAAGGGTTCCGTCTGCGGCGGGGCTTCCAGCAGCAGCTCGCGATCGCGGATGACCAGGGAGGCCTCTGTACCGCAGATGCGGATGTCTCCCGGTGCGGATCCGCTCTGCGAGGCTGAAACATGGATACTCAGCTGCTCCTCGTATTCGAGGACGCCGGACAGCGTGTCCGGCACGTCGCGCCCGTCCTTCCAGCGATGCAGCGCACCGGCGCCAGTCACCTTCACTGGAATCCCCGCTCCCACCAGCCAGTGCAGAGCCGTCAGCAGCGGCGCAAGGCGCGCGCCGGCGAGACCGGACCCGAACTGCCGGTAGCGGCGCCACCTGAAGAAACGGTGCAGGTCAAAGGTGGGAGAGGGCCCGGCGCCCGCTCGCACGAAAGCGGCATAGTCGATCGATTCCGGGGATGCGTCAGGGGGAAACGGGGACTGCCAGGCACCGAGCGACGTACTGCTGTCCCACGCGGCGCGCGCCTCGACGATGCGACCGAGCCTCCCCTGCGCCACGAGATCGCGTGCTGCGATGAAAAGCGGAGAAGAGATCAAGCCACCGCCCCCCTGCACGATGCGATCGGCCGGGACCGTTTGCAGAAGCAAGGCGAGCTCGTCGGCTCGATGAATGACAGGGGCTTCGCAGTACACGTCCTTACCGGCGGCAATCGCGTCCCTGACGATCGGTACGTGCCAGTGATCAGGGGTGGCGACGATCACACCCGCCAGGTCCCGCCGCTCCAGGATCTGCCGGTAGTCCTTCACTGCCTGGATCGTCGGCCCGGCTACTTCGCGCGCCCGTTCGAGACGGCCGTCGTACAGATCCGCCACCCCTACCAGCTCGGCGCCGGCGATACTCATCGCGGCAGCGGCCAGGCGTCCCCCCTGGTGGCCGAAGCCGATGATGGCGAGCCGGACCCGGGGCGCGCCCGGGCGTTGCCGAGGAGGCGCCGCCGCCTGCGCCGCCGCCATCGCACGCGCGAGAGGTGTAGTGGCCTGCCTGATGAACGTGCGGCGACCCGCCGCCGTGGACGGTTCACTCATGAGCGGCCGTCGTCTCAACCGGCGTCAGCAGCTTGCGCGACGCACGGTCGTAGCGCATGGTCTTCTTGTTGAAGTAGGCGAGGTTTGCCAGGTGCGCGGCAATCGCCGCGTCATTGCCCATTGATACGTCCTGCACCGGCTGCTTGCGCGACCGGACGCACCCAACGAAATGTTCCATGTGAGGGGAACGCCGACGCTGATCGCCGGCTGGCGGCGCCTCGAACTGGTGGAGAACCTTGCGTGGCGCCCGCACGGGGGGGGCCGCGAGCGGATCCGGGTTGACCTGCAGCCCCTTGCCGGCCCAGAACTCCTCGCGAAGCGCCTTCGGCCACACGTTGGTCGTGTAGCGCCAGTTCGACTCGTCGTTCTCTTCGTAGACGGTATAGGTGCCGAAGGTCATGACCATCGTCGCCTTCGAGCCCATGATGCGGATCCCCGTGCCGTCGTAATTGTTGTTCTGGGTGGCGCCCAGCACCGTGACGACTCCTTCCGGATACTCCCAGCCGCCGGTGATCGTATCGTAGACGTTGCGGTCGTCCTTCCAGCGCAGGCGGCCGCCCACCGCGGTGCCTACGGTGGGCGCCTGGAGATTCAACATGAAGTGCACGGCGGTGATGATGTGCACCAGAACGTCGCCGGCCAGCCCCTCGCCATACTCGCGGTAGGTTCTCCAGCGGAAGACCCGGCGCGGATCGAACGGCCGCTTCGGCGCCAACCCCTGAAAGCGCGCCCAGTCGACTGTCTTTTCCGACGCGTTCGGAGGAATCGGTTTCACCCAGGCGCTGATGTCGCTGTTGGTGTCCCAGGACGCTTTGACCTGCGTCACCTGGCCAAGCACGCCGTCGGCTATTAACTGCTTCGCCTCGATGATCGAGGGGGAACTGGTGTGCTGGCTCCCGACCTGAAAGATCTGTTTGCTTGCCCGCACCGCCTTGACGAGCGCGTCCCCTTCTTCAAGGCGATGCGTCAGGGGCTTCTCGCAGTACACGTCCTTGCCCGCGGCAATGGCATCGAGGCAGATGCGACTGTGCCAGTGATCCGGTGTCGAGACGATGACGGCGTCAATCGACGTGTCGTCGAGGATCCGTCGATAGTCGCGCGTCAGCAGGGGGCCCTCACCGAGGAGTTCGCGCGCGCGATCCAGGTGCCCGTCGTAGCAGGACGCAGCCGCCACCACCTTCACGTTCGGCACGCGGAGCGCCGCCGTCGCATCATTGAGCCCCTGCACACCGAAGCCGATGACGCCGATCCGCACCGTGTCGGCGGCCGAACCCTGGGTAAAAGCCTTCAGGAGCGGTCCCGGGCCCAGCACAGCGGCTGCGGCGGCAGCGCGGCTTGTCTGCGACATGAATTTGCGGCGGGGGACTCGTTGATCAGTCATGTGGTCCTCAGTCTTGACCGGCCTGGGTCGTCCCTGGACGCGGGACGACGGGGGTACGCGGGTCGGGCGGCGGCCAGGAGCGGCGCAGGGCGGCGTAGCGGGGGTCGTCACTCGCCGCCATGGACCGGTGTGTCCCGGCGAGCACGTTGAGGTAATAGGCGTCGTACCCATAGGCCGTGACGAACGGATGGTAGCCGTCCCTGATCAGCACCAGGTCACCGTCCTCCACTTTGAGCGTCGTGTCGCGGGATCCGTCGGCCGTATAGAGCCGCTGAAACCCGTAGGCGTCCGGCGAGCGCATCCGGTAGTAGTAGGTTTCTTCGAGGTCGACTTCCTCGGGCGGGTTGTCGACGTCGTGCTTGTGCGGGGGATAGCTGGACCAGTTGCCTCCTGGTGTGAACACCTCACAAATAAGCAGGCGGTCCGCCGCGAATCCCGGGGGCAGGATGTCGATGATCTGCCGCGTGGCGTTCCCTCCCCCTCGGATCTCGTAGCCGCAGTCCTCCGGGCGCACCATTGTCGGATCGAGCCTCTTGTCGGAGCGCGCCCGGCACTCCGCAATTTCGGTTGTCTGGAGGGCGCGGACCGACACCGCATGCCCGTCTGGAACGTAGACGGCATGCGGATAACTCGCGAACACGTCCTGCCGCGGACCGAAGGGCTGCGAAGTTCCGCCGTCGATCGACACCTCGCCGCCGCCGCGAAGCAGGACCACGCAGCATTCTTCCCCACGCGCACGCACGATCTGCGTCGTCCCCGCCGCGATTCGCCGGACCGTAAATCGAATCAACGACCACCCCGCCTGGCGCGGGGTGACGTCCAGCAGCACACCTGAGTCTCCGGGGGCGAGCTGCCTCGATTTCAGCAAACTGTTCTTCATGGCAATGTTCTGGGCCGCGCTGGCCAGCGATGGCGCGAATCGTTTTCGTCTCTCAGCTGCCGGTACCAGCCGGCAGCTGAAAGCTGGAACCGACCGCTAGAAGTAGAACTTGATCGCCATCTGCATCTCGCGTGGATCGCCGAGCGAACTGGTGATCCTGCCGAAGGTTGTCGGGTTCGAGACGCTCGACGCGGGGAAACCGTAATTGACCCAATTGAAGACGTTGAAGACCTCCAACCGGAACTCCAGCCGCTGATTGCCCCGCGGGAATGAACGGAACACCGACATGTTCGTGTTCTTGAAGCCCGGCCCTCGCACCGAGTTGTAGCCGCAGTTGCCGTAGGTAAACGCCGCAGGTACGGCGAAGGCGGCGGTGTCGAACCAGCGATCGATGGTCTGGTCGAAGCCGTCAGGTACCGCATCGCCGGTGCAGTTGGCCCGCGACGTCCGCCCTGGCCCCGTATTCGCTACGTTGTTGGCGCCGATCGAGAAGGGCCGCCCATCGCTGAGCGCGAGAAGGCCGTTCACCGACCAGTTGCGTGCGATCGCACCGATCACACCGCCAGGGTTGAAGGCACGCTTGTCGCCGATCGGGAGCTCGTAAATGAAGCTGGTGACCCAGCGGCGTGGCACGTCGAACGGCAGCGGCCCGTAGTCCCGATCCGGCTCGTAGGCATTCAGCGGGGTGTTTCCGGTCGCACCTCCTCCAGCGCTGAGATGGTCGAGGAAGTTGCCACGTGCCCTGGAATAGGTGAACGACGACGTGAACGCCAGCCCCGCGCTGAGCCGGCGCTGCAGCCGCACCTGCAACGAGTGGTAGTCGGCGTAGCCATCGGTTGCAATCTGCTCCAGATAGGCGCTGCCAAACCCATATTGCGCGTAGGGATACACGACCACGTTGCCCGGATTGATGATCCCCTGATTCAGGTTCCGGAGCTTGCGGCCATTGCGGGTGATGTTTCCGACGTAGTCGACACCAGCGACCATGCCGCGGCTGATCTGGAACTCCGGACCGACACTGAACTGCTGAACGGTGGGAGTGTTCTGATCAGGATCCTGAATGCGCCACTGCACCGCGGTGGGGTTGACGTTGGCCGCCGAGACCGGCGCGAAGCCATTGCGCAGAATCATCACCGGAGCGTCGGCGGCGGAGTTGGCGTTCAGGTTGACGTCGATCAGCTGCGGCGGGTTGAGCGCGAGCTGGCTCTCGCTTCCGTACCGATCCTGCTGCTGATAGAAGATGCCGTACCCGCCCCGGAGGACCAGACGCGCCATCGGATGGTAGGCGAGGCCGACGCGGGGCGCGAAGTCATTGCGGTCCGGTCTGATGAGGGTCCGGTCGTAGAGACTGCCCTCATTTTTCGCGGTGATGATCTGGCCAGTCGCCGGATCGATATTCGTCAGCTTGTTATCACGTGCCTGGCTCGGCGTGAAAAACTCGTAACGGGCGCCGTAGTCGAACGTCAGCTCCGGCGTAATTCGCCAGGAATCCTGGGCGTAACCCTGCCAGCCATCGCTATAGAGGTTGGCCTCGTGGAACAGGGTTAAACCCTGTGAGTCTGCCAGCCCCAGGAGAAAATCTCCGTAGCCGCTGTTCGTGTATCGATTGTCCGAGAAGCCCAAGAGCCCGTTCAGCGCGCGCAAATCGATGTAGTCGACGATGTCCCGGCGACGCTCGAGGCCGAACTTGAAGCTGTGATTACTGCGCGTCCAGGTGAGGTTCTCGGCGAACTGGAACACCTGCGACGTCTGGAACTGCGGCCGGAAGAAGGGCCCGCCGATGCGGCTGACACCGCCGATGTTGGTGTGGGGGATACCGCCGCTGAAGCGGGGATCCTGCGGGACACCGCGCAGCCCGATCTCGGCGTTCGTGTTCAGGCCAAACGCGGGGTGCACGGAGCTGGAGCCGACGCGATTCCACGAGCTGCGGAACTCGCTGACGAGTGACTTGCCGAAGACATGCGACCAGCCGGCTACTGCGTTCTGGCCGAGGATGTCGATATCGCTCCCGAAGTTGCCCGACGCCACCGGATTATCCAGGGACGTGGGTTCGCGCCGTCGCGTGTTCATGTAGCTGTAGCGGCCGAACAACTGGTCATTGCCCGCGGGAAAGGCGTTGTCGACCCGCACATCGAACTGATCGATATTGCTTTTCAGGATCCCCTGGGAGATGTAGTTCGGAAGGCCAAAGGAGTTCGGCGTTCCGTGCTTGGCGATCTCCGATGCGATGTTCGGCTGCGGATACAACGCCAGGATTTTCGCCGCTACCGGGTCGATGCAGGACGGGCTGATGATCTTGGACACCGGGTCGATGCACCCGTCCGGGATAAAGGGGGAGGTCCGCAGTGCGCGGTTGATCTCCGACAGATTTCCCAGCCGCATCAGCGGCGTCGGGACGGTGGACTGATTGGTCTCGGCCTTTTCCGTGCGCGTTGCCTGATAGTCCCCGAAAAAGAACGTCCGACCGCGCACCAGCGGCCCGCCGAACGTGACGCCGGGAATGTGCTGGTTGAATTTACCCTTCGCACGACCGGCGCGTTCGTTCTCCCAGAGGTTCGAGTTGAACGCTTCGTCGCGGAAGAACTCGAAGGCGCTACCCCGGAAGGCGTTCGTCCCCTGCTTGATCGACGCGTTGATGATCGCCCCGGCCGCCTTGCCGAATTCCGCCGTGTAGGTCCGCGTCTGCACCCTGAATTCCTGCAAGGCGTCAACCGGTGGCTGCACGACCTGCGTGCTGCGTTCCTGCAGATTCGTCGATCCCGAGTTGTTGTCGGCACCGTCGAGCAGGAAGTTGTTCCAGGTGGCGAAGTTGCCGTTCGCATTGAAGAAGGTGTCTTCGCCACGGCTGGTGATGCCGCCCGGCGCGTTGACAACGCCAGGCGCGAGGAAGGCGAGCTCGGCGTACCGGCGGCCCAGCAGCGGCAGATCCTTTAACTGGCGCTCATCGACCGAATAACCGATGTTGGCCGAGGTCGTCTGGAGCAGCTCGGTTCCTCCCTTGACGATAATCTCTTCGGCAAGCTGTCCAACCTCCATCGTGAAGGTCACGGCGGCGCGGTTCTGGACGTTCAGGGTTACGTCGGGGTGCACCGCACGCTTGAAACCCTGGAGCTCGGCGGTCACCGTGTAGGTGCCGATCTTCAGGCCCGGAAACACGAACTGTCCCGAGTCGTTCGTGAGCACCGTCGCGACGACATTCGTGGCCGCCTGCGTGGCGGTCACCGTGACACCGGGCAGCACCCCCCCGGACTGGTCCTTGACCGTTCCGACGATCGACGCCGTATCCGTCTGCGCCGAAGCCGACGCAGCGCCGAGTACCAGCGCGAAGACGAACGGCACTGCCGTGATCCCGCGTAACATTGCGTTCATTGCCTGCTCCTTGGATGAGTCATATGAGTCGCCGCCGTTGCCGCTGCCGGGGGCGTGTCCCCCCCGTCGTTCACCCCACTCCTGCCTCGCGGTGCGCCGTGCCGGCGCCCGCCTGCTCAATCTCCCCCGCCCTGCCTTGCCGTGCCAGCCATACGACACTGATCGCCATCACGGCCGCGGAGCCGACGATCACCAGATACGCACGCGAGAAATCGGTCTGCTGCGCCACCCACCCGAACAGGGGGGAGACCGCCACCGATCCCAGCCACCCGCCGGTGATTGCCAGCCCCATCGCCGTCCCCGATGCGGTCGGAAAGCGGCTGCTGACAATACCCAGCGCCGTCGGAAAAATGCTGGCCATGAAGAGACCGCATACGAGCAGCGCCGCCGCAGCGAACCCCGCCGTGGTCGCCAGCATCACGACTGCGAAACACACGGTTGCGCCGATCGTGCTGACGAGCAGTACCGGCGTCGGCGACACCCGCATCAGCAGACGGTTCGTGCCGAGCCGGCCCAGCATGATCGCGATGGGAAAGATGGAGAGGACCCGGGCGGCCGCCACATTGTCCATTGAGAGCTGACGCATGAAGTAGGTGATCTGCCAGTCCCACACCGACTGCTCCGTCCCGACATAAAGGAACACGATCAATGCCGGTACGAGAAATAACGGAGAGCGCGCCACGGCGGCGGCATCTGCGAACGCAAAGCCGCGCCCCTGCATCGGCGCCGGGAACGTGGTGGCGAGCAGGTAGACGAGAACGACCGCCGCCAGCCCGGCGAGCGTGAACAAAACTGCGGCAAGACCGCCGCGCGCCTGCAGCGGGACGATCGCGAATGGCGTCACAAAGGCGCCGATGCCGAAGAAGACGTCCAGCAGATTCAGCGAGGCCGCCCGATGCGTGGGATTGAGGTCCGCGATCAATGCGTGCGCACCGGTGACGACGGCGCTGCCGCCGGCTCCAAGACAGAACGCGAGAAAAGCCATGACCGGAAGCGTGGCGACCCCTTCGAGCAGCACCAGCGACACGATCACCAGGCTGACGGCGCTGCAGAGAACGACCTTCTTGCCGTATCGATCGAGCGCGTACCCCGCAGCCAGGCTCGCGACCACCAGGCCGCAGGAGAGCGCGATGAAGATGGCGCTCGAT
>JACDBQ010000316.1 GCA_013694845.1 Acidobacteriota bacterium | reverse complement strand
CACTATTATCGCGTGCAGGGGCCGACGTTCCTGATCGAGTACGACAACACGCAAAACGACGCCAATCACATCCACTCCGTGTGGCGTGACTTCGGCAACGATTTCGGCCGCGACCTGCTGCGCGACCATTACAAGACGGCCGTGCACTGAAGGCTGGCGCACTGAGACATGGCAGCCGATCCTTCCACCCTCGAGGCGCTTGCCTCGGCCGTCGGGGCCAACGATGCGGAGGCCGTGGCGCACGCGCTGGCGGCTCAGCCCGATCTGGCGTCGCACCTGAATGACCCGATGCCGAACGACGCCTTTGGGGCGACACCGCTTCTGGGCGCCATTCACCACGGTAATCGCGAGATGGTCGATCTGCTGCTGCGGCCGGCGCCGACATCAACGCGCGCAGCCACTGGTGGGCCGGCGGCTTCGGCGTACTCGACCATCAAGGCCCGCTGACCGGGTATCTCATTTCCAGGGGTGCCCGGGTCGACGCGCATGCGGCGTCGCGGCACGGCATGGCGGATGAACTCCGGGCGATCGTCTCGGCGGATCCCTCGGCCGTGCACGCGCGCGGCGGCGACGGCCAGACCCCCCTGCATGTCGCGTCGTCTGTCGGGATGGCGCAGATCCTTCTCGACCACGGCGCCGATATCGACGCCCGTGACGTGGACCACGAATCGACGCCGGCGCAGTACCTGGTGCGGGAGCGGCCGGCCGTGGTGCGCTATCTGGTCGAACGCCGCTGCCGGACCGACCTTCTCATGGCTGCGGCACTCGGCGACGAGACGCGCGTAGTTCGGCACCTCGACGCGGAGCCCGCCGCGATCCGTACCACGGTCTCGGACATCTACTTTCCGAAGCAAGACCCACGCAGCGGCGGATCCATCTACAACTGGACCCTGGGCACCGGCAAGACGGCGCATGTGATAGCGCATGAGTCCGGGCATGCCGGTGTGTTGAGCAAATCCAGACGCGGCCCGAATCAGGGTGTTCGAGTCCGGCCAGCTAGCGGAGCAGCGTGGTCTTGCCGCAGCCTGAGGGTCCGAGCAACACGAGGCACTCGCCAGACGCCACCTCCAGATCGATCGCCCGCAGCGCCGTGTGCGCCCCAAACTGCTTCGACACGCTCTCGAATCGGACTCGCATACAGGCCCTGTTATACTCCGACCCGATGATCGGCGCGCACTCCTCGGCCATGATTGGGGCCGGCCCGGCGATGGCCATTCTCGTGACGGTCCTCTCGGCTGGTTCAGCCCAGGCTGAGGTTGCAAAGACCACCTTCGAAACCAGGGCCCGCGCCGAAGCCCTGGCCACGATCACGGTGACGTGTGATACGTGCGCGTGGGATGTCGCCGGACGCGAAGCCGTGGTCTTGTCCATCGCCCTCGACGGCCGCTACCTCCAGCATCTGCCAATCGTCCGCACGGGACAGGCCGAGTATCGCGTGATGCTGGGCCGCGTGGAACCTGGTCTCCACACGGTGGTCATCGACCAAGACGCGGAGCTCACGGCACCGGCGTTACGCGGCGGTGCGCATATCGTTGTCAACACCATCGTCGTCGACCAGATCGACGCGGGAGCGCGCGCTTACACGGCCATCTCGCTCGCGCCGATCGTTTACGCACGACCGGATACGGTGGGAACGTACACCGACGTGCCGGTGTTCATGTGGTACGAGATCGAGCCTACTGCGCGCGGGACGCGCTATCGTTATTCGGTGATCTTCACCAATGAAGACGGCGGTACCCCGGCCGATCGCCTGATGGTCACATGGGGACGCACGACCGACATCGGATATCTCTACAGTGTGGAGATCGATCGCACGGGCGCCATCCTGGACGACGACATTCAAGGACCGGAGCACGAAGTTCTGCCGTTCAAGGGACGGCGTGAAGGGGCGCATCCCTTGTTGTGGGTCAGTACCGACAACAACATGGTGCTGCCCGAGGGTACCACGCGCGTGCGCTATGCACCGGCGCCCATGTCCTTTGCGCTGCGTGATGTGTCGCGCGAAGCCGTCATGGATGCCCACCCGTGGCTCTACGCCGTGATGGCCAACGAGCTCATACGCGAAGCGAAGATCGTGGCCGGCGCGCCAGCCGGCCAGGGCACGATTCCCGACCCGCGGTGTTTCGTCTTCATCGAAGGATGCGGCGAGCTTGCCGACAAGGCGCTGACGTTCGCGGTGCGCGTCGGGGCGCAGTGGATCTCTTCCGACCGCGGCGTCAGCGATTACCGGATCGTCCGGGACGGTTGTTTCCGGGCGGCCATTCCGTTGTCGGCAACGGCCAACCTCAAGGACGTGCGCGCCATCCGTGCCCAGGTCTTCGCGCGAGAGGGCCAGACCAACACGGCGCCGGCGCGCCTGACGCGTATCAACACGGTGTTCGCGCTCGATGAGCGTTTTGTGCCCGGCACTACCGTCCTGCACTGGACGGGCGCGGCGCAGCTGCGACCTGGCGGCCCAGCCTTCGAGCTGGCTGTGCGATGAGAGTTGTCGCATTCGTGGGGGTGTCCGTAGGGCACCCTTTTACGTTCGTAGGGCACCCCGTTAAGGGGTGCCCTACGCGAGTTCGACCGTTCGCAGGCGAACGCTGACGATGCCCGCGCCAGTTCTCGAGATGCGCGGAATCAGAAAGAGTTTTCCCGGCGTCGTCGCCCTGGACGGCGTCGATCTGTCGCTGCAACCCGGCGAAGTGCACGTGCTGCTTGGCGAGAACGGCGCCGGCAAGTCCACGCTCATGAAGATTCTGAGCGGCGCCTACCGCAAGGACGCCGGCGACATTCTGATAAACGGCACCACCGCCGACATTCAGGGGCCGGGCGACGCGTTGGCGCTGGGGATCCGGGTCATTTACCAGGAGCTCAACCTCGTCCCGCATCTCTCGGTGGCCGAGAATATTTTTCTCGGGGCCGCGCCCACCACCTGGGGCGGCCTGATCGATTGGCGGCAACTCCACGAACGCGCCGCGCGGCTGCTTG
>JACDBQ010000286.1 GCA_013694845.1 Acidobacteriota bacterium | reverse complement strand
CCCTTCCACCGACCGGCGGACGTGGGCTCACCGAAGTCCACGGCATCAAGGTCGGCCAGCACACGCTCACGGAGCGGCCCACTGGCTGCACGGTCATCCTCGTGGACGGCGACGGCGTGCCCGGTGGCGTGTCGCAGCGCGGTGGTGCACCCGGCACGCGGGAAACGGACCTCCTCGATCCGCTCACCATGGTCGATCGCGTCAACGCGATCGTTCTTTCCGGCGGAAGCGCCTACGGCCTCGACGCCGCGATGGGCACGGTCCGGTGGCTCGAGGAGCGGAAGATCGGCTGGCCGGTCGGGAGCGCAGGCGTGGTACCCATTGTTCCGTCCGCCATCCTGTTCGATCTGTCGTTCGGGAACAAGCCCACCGTCCGCCCGACGGCTGACTGCGGATACAAGGCGACCCAGGCGGCGAGTTACGCCCCCGTCGAAGAGGGCAACATCGGTGCAGGGACTGGAGCGACCGTCGGCAAGATGGGCGGCGGCGCGATGAAAGGCGGGCTCGGGTCCGCGGCCATCACCCTGCCCGGTGGCCTGGTCGTCGCCGCGATCGTCGCGGTGAACGCCGTCGGCGACATCATCGATCCGACCACCGGCCAGGTGGTCGCGGGCGTTCGCAGCGCGGATGGCAAGTCGCTCGCCGACGTGCGCAAACTGCTCCGTTCGGGTGACCTCGGACGGCGCACGCCGCCCCGCGCCGGCGAGAACACGACGATCGGCCTGGTCGCCACCAACGCGAAACTGACCAAGGCCGAGGTGAACCGCGTAGCGCTGATGGCCGACGATGGAATCGCGCGCGCGATCAATCCGTCCCACACGAGCGGTGATGGTGACACCGTGTTCGCGCTCGCGACCGGCCGCTGGGATGGCCAGGCGAATGCCTCCATGATCGGCGCGCTCGCCGCCGAAGCCATGGCCGAAGCCATCGTTCGCGCGGTCTCCAAGGCCGAAACGCTGGCAGGTGTTCCCTCAGCCAGGGAACTGGGGACAGTGCCGGCCAGGATCAAGTAATTGGCTTTTGGCTTTTGGCTTTCAGGCCGGAGTCTCATCGTTTGCTTGAAAGCTTGGAGCTGAAAGCTGGGAGCTGGAAGCTGAACGCTGGGAGCTAACAGCTTCGGTAAAGGTCGCATGCCCTCACGCAGAGAATTCCTCGCGACAACGCTGAAAGCCACGGCCGTGGCGGGCTTCCCAGCGATCATCCAGTCACCGTCGTCGCGGCCCGCGTTGCCGCAAGGGGTTGCGTCGGGGGACGTAACCAGCGGACGCGCGGTGATCTGGAGCCGCGCGGACCGCGCCGCACGCATGTTCGTCGAGTACTCCACCACTGAACGCTTCGATAATCCACGGCGCGTGCCGGGCCCCGCCGCGCTCGAAACCTCCGACTTCACGGCTCGCACTGTCCTGCCGGATCTGCCGGCGGGTCAGCGCGTGTTTTACCGCGTGCTCTTCCAGGATCTCGCTGACATCCGCAGCTGGAGCGAGGCAGTGCCGGGCAGCTTCTCTACCCCGCCGTCCGCCGGCCGTCCGCGCAACGTCACCATAGCCTGGTCCGGGGATACGGTCGGCCAGGGATGGGGGCTCAACCCGGACTGGGGCGGCCTTCGCCTGTACGAGACGATGCGCGGCGCTCAGCCGGATGTGTTCGTCCATTGCGGGGACACCATCTATGCGGATCAGCCCCTCGTCGCCGAGGTGAAGCGGGACGATGGAACGATCTGGAAGAACGTCGTGACCGAGGCGAAGCCCAAGGTGGCGGAGACGCTCCAGGAGTTTCGCGCCAACTATCAGTACAACCTGCTCGACGAGCACATGCGTCGCTTCAATGCGGAGGTGCCGCAGATCGTCATGTGGGATGACCACGAAGTGCGCGACAACTGGGACTGGGAGCGCGACCTGACGGGCGACGCCCGCTACCAGGTGAAGAGCGCGGCCCTGCTGGCGGCGCGGGCACGACGCGCGTTCCTCGAGTATCAGCCGATCGCCGTGTCGGCCGACGACCCCGACCGCATCCACCGCGCCATTCCGTACGGCCCAAACGTCGAGATCTTCGCGCTCGATCTGCGGAGCTATCGCGGCGCCAATTCCGAGAACCGCCAGACCACGCTCGACGGGAGCTCGGCGCTGTTCGGCGCCTCGCAACTCGAGACGCTGAAGACCCGTCTCGCCGCGAGCCGCGCCACGTGGAAGGTCATCGCCAGCGATATGCCCATCGGCGTGGTGGTCCGGGACTTGCCGTCGTTCTACGAGGCGGTCGCCAACGGTGAACCCGGAGCTCCACTGGGCCGGGAGCTCGAGATCGCGAGCCTGCTCCGCTTCATCCGCGACCGGAAGATCCGCAACACCGT
>JACDBQ010000273.1 GCA_013694845.1 Acidobacteriota bacterium | reverse complement strand
GTTCGGCCGCTTCTCAAGAACAACGCTTACGACTTCCTGGGGAGCTGGACCCGGATCATGAGCACCTTTGTTTCCAGGCAGACGCCTTGGTGCGTGGCTATCACGGTGGTGAGCGTCGCGGCAGCCGGCGCCGCTCTGTTCGCTGGGGCGACGATATCAGCGTCACTGACGCAGCAACCGACCTCGGATGCCATCGGTCTTCCGAAGCCCGGCGGACCTTTGGCGAGAGGCACCGTATCTTTCGCACCGGTTGACGCGGCGCGTCCAGAAGTGCTGACCGAAAGCGCCGACGATCGGCGCGAGCTGCTGGTTCGCTCCTGGTATCCCGGCAGATCGCGTGCCGGGAGGTACACCGGAACCTTTCTGGGGTAAGGAGACGGCTGAGATCGGACACCGTCTCGCCGAATACCTCCGCATGCCGAGAGCCTTCGACGGTCTTGCATCTATCGAGTCACACGCGTTCGCGAACGCACCGCTCCGGAAGCCGGAACGGCGGTACCCGATCCTGATCTTCTCGCATGGGTATCCCGAAGTCGAATTCAGTCGTCGCGGGTCTCGGGCCGCTCTCAGGAAAGAGCAGTCGAGCAGATGACGACGATGGTGCGATTGAGGACGGTGCGCGCGCTCGCGGCCCTTGCAGCCTGCGTCGGCGCCACGCTGTCGGTGACGGCCGGCCAGGGTCGTGGCTCCGATACGCTGGAGGAAAGGATCCGGCGCGTCGAGAACGGGCTGCTGCCTGCGGTGGTCATCAAGGGAGAGCCGCTGACGGGCTTGAAGCTGGCCGACCGCATGGACAGGCACAAGACGCCCGGCGTGAGCATCGCCGTAATCGATGACGGTGCGCTCGACTGGGCCCGTGGGTATGGCGTGCGTGAAACGGGCGGGACCGACGTAGTCACGCCCCGCACGCTTTTCCAGGCAGCATCCATCAGCAAGCCGGTGGCGGCCGTCGCCGCCCTGCGCCTCGTCGAGGCCGGACGTCTCGAGCTTGACGCGGAGGTCAACGCCAAGCTTGTGTCCTGGAAAGTCCCCGACAACGATCTGACGAAAGAGCGAAAGGTGACGCTCGGTGGCGTCTTGAGCCACACCGCCGGGCTCACCGTCCATGGCTATCCCGGCTACGCTGCGAACCGACCGGTCCCCACGCTGGTGCAGGTTCTCGAGGGCGTGTCGCCGTCCAATACGGCGCCGACTCGTGTTGACATCGTGCCGGGCGGTCGCTGGCGCTACGCCGGAGGCGGCTTCAGCGTCATGCAGCAGCTTCTCATCGACGTCACCGGTCAGCCGTTTCCCGAGCTGATGCGTGAGACCGTGCTGCGACAGGCCGGCATGTCGGACAGCACGTACGAGCAGCCACTTGGCGCGCAGTGGCGCACCCGCGCGGCGGCCGGACACGACGCGCGCGGCACCGTCATCGAAGGCAGGTCGCACACGTACCCGGAAATGGCAGCCGCCGGTCTGTGGACGACACCGTCCGACCTCGCGCGCTTTGCGATTGAGCTCCAGCAGGCCGCCGCCGGACGTTCCAATCGGTTGCTGTCGTCCGCCATGGCGAAGCGGATGCTGACGCCGGGCATCGGCGACTGGGGCCTTGGCCTTCAGGTGCGAGGCAGCGGTCAGACGACCCGCTTCAGCCACGGCGGTGCGAACGCAGGCTTCCGAGCCACGTTGGTCGCCTACGCCGAGGCAGGACGCGGCGCCGTCGTGCTGACGAACTCCGACAGCGGAGGCGCGCTGGCCGAGGAGATCCTGCGGGGCATCGCGCGGGAGTACGGCTGGCCTGACTATGCCCCGCGCGAAAAGATACTCGCGACGCTGGATACCGGCGTCCTCGACGCGTACGCGGGCGTTTACGAGCTGCGCCCGGCGCTGCGCATCACCGTATCGAGGGAGGCGAGCACCCTCGTCGCGGAAGCCGACGGCCAACGGTTCGAGCTGCGGCCCGAGTCCGAGACGAGCTTCTTCACGCTGACGTCACCGCTGGAGGTCCGGTTCGTGAAGGACGCCGCCGGGCGCGTGACGCATCTGGTCCTGAACGGGGACGCCCAGGCCCGAAGGATTCGATGAGCGCTCCTCGCCTGGCCACATTGCTGGCTGCGGCGATTGCGATCTGCAGCGCGACCACTGTCGGTCCGTTCACGACGCCGACGGCCTTCTCCCGCCACCCCGCCGCACCGGCACAGCTTCGGCTGGCTAACGACGGTCGCGATGGAGCGACGGTCATCGATCGGACGGAATTTCGCCGGTCCGCTACCGCGGCGTGAGTCGCACCTCGCGATACCTCGCCATGCGCGACAGCGTCCGGCTCGCCATCGACGTCTACCTGCCACAAGACCTCGAAACGGCCACGCGGCTGCCAACTGTTCTCGAACAACGCGGTACTTTCGATCTGTCGAATTCCGGCCGAACCTCCGCGGGGCCGACCAGCCGGCGCTTCAAATCGTGGAGTTCGTCACACGGGGTTATGCCTACGTGATCTGCGACGTGCGCGGCTCGGGCGCGTCGTTCGGCACCAGGCGCTCGGAGCTTTCACGAATAGAAGCAGCCGATGGCCGCGACGTCGTCGACTGGATCGTCAAGCAACCCTGGTCCGATGGCAAACTCGGCGCCACCGGCGTGTCAGACGTCGGCAGTACAGCGGATCTGCTGGGTGGCATGCGTCATCCTGCGGTGAAAGCCCATTGTTCCGAGATTCGCCCTGTTCGACGCGTCTCCAGACATCGTGTTCCCCAGGCGGGATTCAGCAGGTGTCGTTCAGCAAGACGTGGCAACAGGCCATTCGCGCCATGGACCTGAACCAGGTTGCGGCGCCGGCAAGCGACCGCATCACGGGCGTTGGGCCGGTGGACGAAGACACGGACCGGTCGATGCTCGCCCGGGCGATCGCCGAGCACGAAACCAACGACGATGTGGATGCCGGCTTGTCGAGCATCACGTGTCGCGACGACCGCACACCGTCCGGGTGGATCCTCGACGAGCTGAGCGCACATGCCTATGTTCGCGACGCTGCCGCTCCGGCGCCGCCATCTACAGCTACAGCGGGTGGTTCGATGGCGGCTATCCCGATTCGGCGATCAAGCGCTTCATGACCCTTCGCAACCCCGGCAGCCGGCTGATTCTCGGTCCATGGAACCACGGCGGACGGTTCGTCTTCACACGGAGCTCGGCACCAGGCGATCGGGCTTCGACCATACGCGCGAGCTGCTGCGATTCTTCGATCACCATCTGAAGGGCATCGACGCCGGAATCGCATTCGAACCGCTTCGCCTCTCGTCCCAGGCCGCGTGGCCAAGCTGACATTCGACCTGCTTCCAACCTCGGTGCTCTTCCGAAAGGGTCACCGGCTTCGGGTGGCGCTCGCCGGCGCCGACCAGGACCACTTCGCGGTGTGGCCCGGCGACCCGCCCACACTGCAGGTCCATCGCGGGGGACAATACGGGTCCGCGGTCGATCTCCCGATCATTCCGCGGTGATTGTGATGAGGAATCCTTGTCGGGCGGATATGGCGCACGGCGACAGACTGCGGGCGCTGCTGGCCGCGCCGCGCCGATGGCTCAAGGCGCACCGCCTGCGGTTCGCGCCGATGCGTTCAGTTTTGAGCTCCAGAACAGGTAGGCCGGCGCGCCGAGGAGCACGACTGCAATCCCCACCAGCGCGCGGCCAGGCTGGGCGATCACAGTGTTGAGGACGATTGCAGCAGCCGCCAGGATGAAGAGCAGCGGCGTGAGTGGGTAGAGCGGAACGGAGAACGGGCGTTTCGCCGCTGGCCGCCTGCGCCGATACGCGAAGATACTCATGGCGCCCAGCGCGTAGAATATCCAGCCGGCGAACACCACGTAGGTGAGGAGCTGTTCGAATGTACCCGTCGCCGCGAGGAGCACCGCCCAGGCCGAGCTGGCGACGATCGCGAAGGCCGGTGTTCCAAAGCGAGGATGTATGTCGGCGAGGCGGCTGAAGAATACCCGGTCCCGAGCCATCGCAAAGTACACTCGCGGCGCGGTCAGCGTGAGGCCGTTCGCCGCGCTGAAAATGGAGATCAGAATGGCCGCCGCTATGAGGTTGCCGGCGGTGGGTCCCATCAGAGCGGTCACGGCCTCTGACGCGACCCGGTCGGAACGTACCACGCCGTCGGGTCCCAGCGCCGCGATGTAGGCAATGTTTGGAAGCAGGTAGATCGCGATCAAAGCGGACGTGCCGATGAGCATCGCGCGCGGGAAGTTGCGTTCTGGTTCGACAGTCTCCCCCGCCGCGAACGTCACATACTGCCAACCTTCATATGCCCACAGTACGCCGATCATCGCAGTCCCCAGGCCCGCCACGAGCCCTGCCGCGCCGACGTCAGGCCAGGCCTGGCCGCGAACCGACCCCAGTCCATCGCCGAACGCGATGAGCGCGAGACTCATCACGATGATAGCCGCGACTTTGATTCCCGTCGTCCAGTTCTGCACATTGGCGCTCTTGCGCGTGCCGAGGACGTTGACGATGGCGACGACAACGATCATGCCCACGGCAACGAGCCGCTCGACGAGAGGCGAGAGATCGATCAACTGCTCTGCGTACCTGGCAAACGCGACGGCCAGCGTGGCCACCGAACCGCTGCTGATCACGAAGAAGAGGGTCCAACCATACAGGAACGCCGGCAGCCTGCCGAAGGCATCTCGCATGTAGACATACAACCCGCCCGCTGCGGGATTCATGGCGCCCAACTCTCCGTAGGTCAGCGCGCCGAGCAGCGACAGGATGCCGCCAATCAACCACACCATCAGCGCGAGGCCGATGTGACCACCGCTCTGCTGCAGGACGCCACCCGGCACGAGGAAAATCCCCGAACCGATCACGGTGCCAACCAGCAACAGCACCAGGTCGGTCTGTGTGAGCGTGCGCGGGAGGTCCTGTTTCATGGAGTGCGCAGCGGTCCTGGGCCGGGATTCCTGACGTGTATACGGAAACGGTGTCGAGTGTCGCACAATATCCGCCTCGATCGGTCCGGGATTTGGCCCACCTGAGTCGAGCGGTTCCGCACGGCAACACTCATGTCGACGCCAACTCGACGCCAAGAGCCGCCGCATTCTCGCATAGAATGGCGGGACTCAGTCGCTTCCTGAAAGGCTATGGAGGCGTACCTCACGTTTCGAGCGCTGGCGGGCGTCACCGGCATGGCGACCTCGCGCCTGATGCTCGGGTGGTTGAGCGGCGTCGAGGGCGGACGTGAGAGCATGCGGACGCTGCAAGGCAAGCTGCCGTCGCGGGCCGAACGGACGTTCGAGCCGACTGGAAAAGAGATCCCACGGCCCTTCGGAAAGCACGGGTATCGTTAGCGCTTACCTATGTGGACCAGGTCACGGCTGCCTTGAACTGATATATGCGGGCTGTCGGCCTCGAGGTCCTGAAGAACAAGGGGCCGCCTGATCCGGCGTCCCGCCCAGCAGGCGACCGGTTGTCCTCAGGTTACCGCCGCGCGCTCGAACGTTATCGATACGGGCTTGGGGCCTTCAAGCTCGACTACGCGTTGAGCGGTCCGATCCCCTGGACAGCCACTGAG
>JACDBQ010000262.1 GCA_013694845.1 Acidobacteriota bacterium | reverse complement strand
TAGCCGCCCCTGAGCTCACCTATGAGCGGTTCGAAGCGGGCCCAAGGACCTGGTAAGGGCTCGGCGCTACTGGCCCACCGCCCCGTCGATCCGCTGGCGCAGCAGGTCGGCGTGTCCGTTGTGCCGGCGTATTCCTCCACCATGTGCACCAGCACCCAGCGCAGCGACATCGCCCCGCGGTAGGACTCGTTCCCGGTGATGTCGAGATCTGGCGCCTCGGCGACGAACCGTTCCGCGAACGCAACCTCGGCTCGCCACGCCTGCCACGCCTGCGCGACGAGAGCGGGGTCCGGCGCCGCCTTGTCGAAGTCGCCGTCTGGGTCGTCGTCGGAGTAGAAGTGCGGCGGCGCGTCCTGCGCGGCCATCACCCGCCGAAACCAGCTGCGCTCCACCTCCGCCATGTGGCGCACCAGCCCGAGAAGCGACAGCGTGGAGGGCTCCACGGATCGGCGGGCGAGGTCGGCGGCGTTGAGGCCGGAGCACTTCAGCTCCAGCGTGTCGCGCTGCCAGCGCAGGAACCCGACGAGCGTCGCGCGCTCGTCACCTTGGGTCGGCGCGTCAGCCCGCGGGTCGGGTCCGGGGTCGGTGAACATGTCGATGGACATGCCCGCAATCATTGGCGATCCGCGCGGATCCACAACAGGTTTCCGGATTCGTCCGTGGATACCCGTACACAAGAGCGGCCCCCGCAACGTTTCCGCTGGTCAGGGGGCCGCTTTCGCAGGGTGTGGCACGTGAAGGATTCGAACCTTCGTGGCTGAGGTGCGTTCAGCGTGTGACGTCGTGCAAGTGGTGGACCGGGTCGTGGAGCAGGTACCGGGAGAAGGTGTCGATGGTGAAGCTCGCTCCGTCGCTTCGGCGTCCAGGACGCTTCCACTGCTCGTCGTGCATACCAGCGAACCGCGTCGCGAGCTGCTCCCCCGCGACGACCAGCTCGGTGGCCACCGCGGCGGGGTCCTGCTCGCTGTAGCGCTGCTGGATCGCCGTCTCGTCCTGGTCCCAATTGGGGTAGAGGGGATTGTGCTCGGTGAGCATGAGCAGCAGTCGCTGGTCGTAGAGCCGGAACACGTCGCGGACGTGGCAGGCGTACTCCAGCGGAGACCATGTCGCGGGGTCGGGGCGCTGTGTCACACCGGGCCGGCGTAGCACTTGCGGCCACTGGGCGGCGTTCACGCGCAGCCGCTCGGCAACCTCCTCGCGCGCGATGCTCCGGGTGTCCAGACCGCACTCCGGGCAGGGGCGTTCCAACACCCAAGTCCAGTCCTTCGCGTCAGGGATGATCCCGTACACGCCGTCATCGCTTGTCACACCACCCAGGCTATTGCGGGGTGACGCCGATCCCGCTGCCGGGACGGTCTCGGTTGCGACGGTCTCCGGGTCCCGGCGCACGTCCCATCGCTTGGCTGTTCCGCTTCCGGCGCGCTCTCGACGGCAATGGGGCTCGGTGGACCCAGAGCAGCTGGTCGAGTTCGTCCGGCAGCGAAACCGGCGATCGCGCCAACGCTTCGGTCGAGCGCGGTCCGATAAGCAACTTCTTACCTCGCACCTTCGCCACGAGATCGTCGCTGCCGGCCGTGAGCCAACACCGCCTCACATCGCCGAGATCATGGCCGAGCCCGCCGCGGAGATCATCGCCCGACACCGCGTCCTGCACGACCCGACACGGTGGGTACAGCGGGGAGCCACGGAACACCCCCGAGAGCGGCCCTTGCAACGTTTCCGCTGGTAAGGGGCCGCTCTCGCAGGGTGTGGCAGGTGAAGGATTCGAACCTTCGTAGGCTAAGCCGACGGATTTACAGGTGGCAAATTCACCCGGTGGGAGTACGCGACATGGGCTTACACGGGTATGCGGGGCACCGTTTCGGGCTGTGACTGCTCGGGTCCACGCGAGTTCATGGACAGAACCATGGACAGCCGACCTTGACTCAAGGCGAACTCCCGGCCACTGCCGAACGTGGCCGAGCAGGTGTCCGCCGCCCAACACGCGGCCGCGCAGACGACGACGTTGGCCATCTACCCGTGGCCGTGTTCCTTGCCCCTGCGTTAGAAAACCCATCGCGGATCGATCCGCCGTCTGACATTTGTCCTCGCAAACTTGCGCGCGGCGCGCGGTCCGGCCGAAGGCACGGCCAGCAGCGCAGCGGTTGTCCCGGCTCGGGGCAGTGATGGGTGATCGTGCGTGCATCTGACCCGAATCCGCGAGTAGGTGGCGTGGCGCGGTCGGTGAGATGGCGATAGGTGCCCTGTGAGCTGCGATGATGAGGTTATCGAGACCAACATCGTCGGGGTTGGGAGGACATCTATCTGGTGGGCAGAATACGACGGGGGCGGCGCCCACGGCGGCGGGTACGGATCGGCGTGGCGGACGG
>JACDBQ010000256.1 GCA_013694845.1 Acidobacteriota bacterium | reverse complement strand
CACGATCATGAACCCGAACATGGCCGCCGAGAAAGATCTATCCGCCATGCCGCACATGACTCCCGCGCTGATCAAAGGGCTGATGGAACGGCGCCCCTTCATGTCGATGACCGACCTCGACGCGTTCCTCGGCCAGACACTGACTGCGGACCAACGGAAGGAACTGTACGGCCGGCTCTTCGTACATCTCAATCTGAATACCTGCACCCGCGAGGAGATTCTGCTGATTCCCAACGCGGGAACCCGGATGGTCCGCGAATTCTTCGAGTATCGGCCCTACAAGGCGCTGGCGCAGTTCCATCGCGAGATCGACAAGTATGTGGACGACGCTGAGCTGGCGCGACTCGAGCAGTACGTCTTCGTGCCGATCGACTTGAACTCGGCGAGCGATACGGACATCCTGACTATTCCCGGGTCGGGGCCGCGACTGCTGCGCGAGTTCAAGGAGTACCGTCCCTATAAATCGATGGAACAGTTCCGGCGTGAGATGCGCAAATACTGGGACGCGAAAGAAGTGGGTCGTCTCGAGCGATACGTCACGATCGGCCAGTAGTGCTGCGGGCCGCCACAGGTCGAAATCCGACCGGAAGCGCTACCCCATCAAGAGCGTGGGCCCGTCGCCGGCCGGGATAACATCCGGGCGGATGAGCACTCCACCTCGTAAAGGATCCGGCTGCGGCGTGTAACAGAGCATCACACCATGGCATCAGCGTTCCCACCGACACGGCATTCCGTCATCGAGCGCCTTCGCAAAGACGATGCAGCGGAGCGGAGCGCGGCTTTCGGCGACCTGGTCGAGGGGTACTGGCAGCCTGTGTACAAGCATCTGCGCGCGACCTGGCGGATGACCCCCGAGGATGCGCAGGACCTGACTCAGGCTTTCTTTTCGGATGCCTTCCAGAAAGCGTGGCTGGAGAAATATGAGCCGGGAAAGGCCCGCTTCAGGACGTTCGTGCGCGTCTGCGTCGATCGATTCGCCATGAACAGCCGGCAGGCGTCCGGGCGGGCAAAACGAGGCGGCGACATCCGCCTGGTTTCGCTGGACTTCGATCGCGCCGAGCAGGAAGTACGGGCACTGGCACTGAGCGCCCCGGCAGACGCCGAGGACTTTTTCCGTCACGAGTTCGTGCGCTCACTGTTCGGCCGCGCCGTGACCGAGGCGCGTGCGGAGATGGAACGGACCGGCCGGCTGGTTCACTTCCGGCTGTTCGAACGCTACGACCTCGATCCCGACGATCACACCAGCTACGCCGCGCTCGCGGCGGAGTTCGGCTTGACCGAGTCCCAGGTCACCAACTATCTCTCGCTCGTGCGCCGCACTTTCCGTGCACATGCCTTGATCGCGTTGCGCGGCCTCTGCGGCACCGACGACGAGTATCGCCGTGAGGCCCGGGAATTGTTCGGCCTCGAGATCGAGTGACCGTGACGTTTCTGTCTGACGACGTCATGTCCCGGCTGCAGGCGGTCGCCACCTGGCCGAACTTCGATGGCCTGCGCTACACGATCATCGATGAAATCGGGCGAGGCGGGATGGGCGCGGTGTACCGCGGGCTCGACGATGTGCTCGGTCGAGAGGTCGCAATCAAGGTATCGAACGGCGTCCCGGGCGCCGAGCTCGAGCGGCGGCTGAACGACGAGGCACGGATCCTGGCGACGCTCGAACATCCCGGCATCGTACCAGTCCATGACGTGGGTCGTCTCGCCGACGGACGGCTCTTTTACGTAATGAAGCGGGTCCGCGGCGCCACGCTGCCCGAGCACCTCGCCGGCGTCACGTCACTCAGCGAGAAACTCGGGATTTTCGAGCGGGTCTGCGATGCCGTGAATTTCGCCCACGCTCACGGGGTCGTTCACCGCGACCTCAAGCCAGACAACATCATGATCGGGGAGTTCGGCGAGGTGCTGGTGATGGACTGGGGCATCGCACAGACCGCCGGGTCGGGAGACCGCGACATCGTGCTCGGCACCCGGGGTTTCATGGCGCCGGAACAGGAACGTGCCGAATCGACCGATGCCCGGGCCGACGTCTATTCGCTCGGCGCGGTGCTGTCGTGGCTGTGCGGCGGAAGTGGGGCGCCGCGACCGCTCGGTGCCATCAGCGCGCGCGCCATGGCGGCCGAGCCGTCATCGCGGTACTCAACGGCGCTGGCGCTGTCTTCGGACGTCGCTCGTTTTCGCGCCGGTCATGCGGTCGACGCGCACCGGGAATCCCTGCTGGAGCGAACCGGGCGATTCGCGCGAACCTACCGCACTGCCATTATTCTGGTCGCCGCCTACCTGGTGATGCGGATCCTCGCCGCGTACTTTTCAGGCGCTCGTTCCTGATGCTGGAGTCAAACTGCTGATGAACAAACCCCTGCTCGGCCTGGTCCTCGGCGGGATCCTCGGCGTCTTCGACGGGCTGACGGCCCTGGTCTCCGCCCCGGAGACCGCCCCGCAGATCGTCGGGATCGTCATCGGCTCCACCTTCAAGGGGCTGCTGGCCGGCGTACTGATCGGATGGTTCGCGAACAAGGTCCACTCGCTGCCCGCTGGCCTGATCGTCGGGCTCGCGATCGGGGCGTTTTTCGCCTACCTCGTTGCGGCGATGCCGACGCCGGATGGGAAGCACTATTACTGGGAGATCGTCCTCCCCGGCAGCGTGCTGGGGCTGATCGTCGGCTACGCGACCCAGACCTACGCAGGGCCTTCGGTCGCTCGCTCCTAGTTTTTGCGCTGGACGTCAGGTCTCAGCTTCCAGCTTCCAGCTTCCAGCTGAACTTAGACCGCGGGTTCCGCCACCACCTCGCGGCCGGTGAGCACCTGCCGCCATTTCCAGACCGCGTTGGCGAGGATCACGACGACACAGATCATCATGACGACCGTGAGGGTCGTGTTGATCCACCCCTGGAAGTTGCGCGTGCTGTCGGGCCCGATCGCCATCGGCCAGAAGTTGTCGCGCACACTGAGGACGCCGGCGGTCAGGGTGGTGACCGAGACGAACGCCAGGGGCACGAGGGTCACCCATATGTAGCGCGCCTTCCCGCTGTTCACGATGATCGTGGTGGCGACGGCCAGCGCGAGTGCCGCCAGCAGTTGGTTGGCGATCCCGAACATCGGCCAGATCGTGCTGATGCTGCCGGTCCAGATGAAATACGCCCACGCGCAGACGACCAGCAGGGTCGAGAGGACGGCGCCCGGAATCCACTCCTGCCGCGCCATCGGTGGGTAGAACTGTCCCAGGAATTCCTGCACCAGGAAGCGCGCAACCCGCGTGCCGGTATCGATGGTGGTGAGGATGAAGAGCGCCTCGAACATGATGGCGAAGTGGTACCAGTAGTCCATCAGCCCGCGCATGCCGGGCAGCCCGGTGAAGATCTGGGCGATCCCGATCGCCAGGGACACCGCACCGCCGGGCCGTCCGGCAACCGACTCGCCGACCGCCGCCTCCAGGTCGGGCAGGTTCACCGCGGGGATCCCCAGATTGGCAAACGTCGCGGGGGACGTGTTGATGGCGAAGTAATCCCCCGGGAACATCGCGCTCGCCGCAATCAACGCGATCACGCCGACCAGCCCCTCGATGAGCATCGCGCCGTATCCGATCGGACGGATGTCGGATTCACGGTCGATCATT
>JACDBQ010000252.1 GCA_013694845.1 Acidobacteriota bacterium | reverse complement strand
GGCCTGGGTGAATGCCTCGTTCTCATGGTTGAAGAAGAAGAACGTCCTGTTGGGAATGATCGGTCCGGATGCCCACCCGCCGGTGTTCCTGAAATTGAAAGTGCCGGGATTGAAATCGAGGGCCTTGGCCTTCGTGCCCACGCCGCTGTCGTCGCGGAACGCATGATAGAACGAGCCACGAAACGAATTACCTCCGCTGCGGGTCACCGTGTTCACCGCGGCCCCGACGAAGTTGCCCTGCCGAACATCGAACGGCGCGACGCTGACCTGCACCTGCTCGATCGCCGCGAGCGAGATCGGCGCCACACCGGTTCGGTCGCCTGGCGAATTGCCGAGGCCAAATGAATTGTTGAACGAAGAGCCATCCACCGTGATGTTGTTGAGGCGGCTGTCCTGACCGGCGAACGACAGCCCGCCGCCCGACTGCGGCGTCAGGCGCGTGACGTCATTGAGCCGACCCGAGATGGTGGGCAGCGTCGCCAGCGTTTCTCGATTGAGCACGGTCGCCGCGCCAGTCCGGTCCGAGCTGAACACCGCGTCCGACTGCGCGGTAACCGTCACCTCCTCGGCGATCGATCTCACGACAAAGTCCAGATCAGTCGCCACGCCGAGATTGATAAGGATGTCGTTCTGCGTCTGCGGATCGAACGCGGCCGTGGTCGTGGCACCGCGAGTCACGGTCACCGAGTACGGACCGCCGACCCGCATACCCGGGATGTTGTACCGGCCGTCTGCGCGGGTGGTGCCTTCGTAGGCAGTGCCCGACGGTACGTGGAGCGCCAACACGGTGGCGCCGGCGACCGGCTTTTCCTGCGCGTCCTTGACCAGGCCCGTCAAGGCGCCGGTCGTGACGCCCTGAGCGTTGGCCGATGCAGCCACCGCGAGGGCGCAGAGCATGAGACAGAGAACGATCCTGCCACCGAGCCACGACGTGGCGTTCAGCAAGCGCTTCATTCAGAAAACTCCCCAGTAAACGGTGTAAACAAGTGATGGATTATCGGGGTGAATTGGCCTCAGCAACGGAGTGCTGACGGCGTGAGAAGTATAGCAGAAGGCATGCGACGAATCGGTGACGCTGCCGAAAGGAACAGCCGTGGTAACTGCTCGGTTTGCGGCGCCTCGACAGCCAGCACATCAGCGCAGAAAGGAGGATTCCGGTCGCGCATCTTCAACCGGCCGACTCGCTACTTACTGGTGACGTCTTTCGGGCGCAACGTGTAGAAGGTCTTGTGGAACACGTTCATGCCGGACCGCTTAACTTTGACTTCGATCCGCCGGCGCTTCTTCAGCGGGTCCGGGTTGTTCGAGTAGTAGCCGACGATGTAATAGTCGCTCGTTTCCGCATCGATCCGCTTGAGCGCTTTCTGAAAGTCGTTCTGGTTCACGATCGCGAGACCACCGGTCAACTCCGCGAGCGTCCGAAGACTGTTCTGGGTGGAGGTAACGTGGTTCTGCCACTCGACCATGTCGATCTTCTCGTCGAGATCCGGGCCGCCGACCAGCCCTCGAGGATCGATCGTGTAGAGGGTGGCGTTCGCGCGGTTCGCCTGCCGGGTCAACTCGGCGAGCTCCGACACCAAGTCCGCCTCAGCAAACCGGTTGCCCTGCCCCTGCATCGAGAACGGGTTGATGTCGCTTCCCTCAGAGCCATCGTCTCCATTCTGGCTCAGCCTGGAGAACCGCTCGTTCATCACCTTCTGACGGCTCTGCGCGAACGGATTGAAGTCGTACCCGTTGCTTATGTAGATGAACGCCTTCCGCCGATTGTGGACCTGCTCGAGCCCCCTCAGCATGTCGTAAACCGTCGACATCGCGGTGTGGGCACGGTAGCGCAGCTCCGGTGGACCCTGCGCTCCGTCGGGCTGATCGAGTATCTCCTGCGGCTTCATGCCACCGCCCGTCACCTTCTTCAACGCCTCGTCGAGTCGCCGGCGATCGTAAGTAAGGGGGATCTCGATCGAGGCCGGACCGCTGGAGACGACGGCGAACATGTCTCCCTCATGAATGAGCTCGGTCGAAACCTTCTTGAACAGATCGCGGATGCGTCCGGTGTTTCGAAAATCCAGATGGAGGTCGTCGACGAAGATGATGAAAATCCGCCCGGCCGCATCGTTGGTCGGCCGTGACGGCGGCAGGATGATCCCGGCCTGCTGTTTCGGCGGCGTCGGCAGCGTCTGGTTGTAGACCCGCCCTCCGTGCGTCAACACGAACGAGACGACGTCCTGCTTCACGTCGTCTTCGTAGACTTCGAACTCGTCCTTCTTGAGGTCGGCGACGAACTGCCCGCGATTGTCCCGGACGATCACGTCCGTCGTGATGACATCGATCTGGCGCCGGATCACTTCGCGCGGGGGCTGTCGCTGACCGGCCGGAGGGGCGGCGGGCGGACTCTGCGGCGCGCTCTGGGCGCCAACCGACGGCGCAGTCACCATCGCGAGGGCGAGGGCCGAGAGATAGAGCTTCCGCCTGATATTCAATCGCTGCATATCGTGATTATACCGAGCTTTAAGTAGCCGTGGGGCCTTGACGTCGGGGCCCGAAGGCCCCACGAAGCGATGCGAAGGTACTCTCATACGATTCCAGCCCGCCGGTGACCTCGGTGTCCGTGACCCAGGCGTCGGGATTAAGACGTTCGGCCAGGGCTTTCAGCTCTTCCTGCCGCTCAGGTTCGGGGACGCGGTCGCCGATCCGGGCGAGCATCTCCGAGTAGCGTCCGCGCAACCGGGCAAGCCCTTCGGAGCCGAGTCTCGCGTGCGCTGCGGTGGTGGGTTCGTCGATGGCCGGCAGCACCGGTAGAACATCTCGCACGACCGGCGGGGTCGGCGTATTTTCAGCTCGCCGAGCCGCGGGCGCAGCCGCCCGCCGCTTGCGGGGGGGGGCGCGTCGTTCAGCCGGCTCTTCGTCGGGCTGCCCCTTGAGGATCCGCGTCCAGTCGAAGTCGAGGTCCGGGTTGCTGGACTCGATGAGCCGGATCGCTTCCGGATCGAGCGGGCCGCGGCCGACGCGGATGCCCGGCGGGGTGCGAAACCAATAGAGGATCCGCGATCGCCCGCGTGACTTGCGGCCGGGCTCCACAACAAAGGTGTTCTCGTACCCTCGCTTGTCCTTGTTGAATTGAAGCTGCGGCAGTGGTTACTTCCTCTTCTGTGTCTTCGTGGTCTTTGCCACCGCCGCCGGTTTCGCCGGACGGGTGACGGCCTTGACGGCTTTCTTGACTGCGGGCGGTGCGGTCTTCCTGGCCGCAGACCGGACGGATCTCGCGGTCTTGGCGGCTGTCCGGAGCTCCGCCGGCGTGGCGCGGTGCACCAGCGTGAACCGGGTCTGATCGCCGATCGTGTGGAAGCTCCAGAGCTCGGTCACGTTGACGCGGTTCTCGGCCGCGAGCCGTCGCGCCATCTCGATGCAACCGGAGGGTACGTAGAGGTGGAACGGCGCTCTGGCACGGCCGAGATGGGCCCATTGCGCCATCGCCTCGAGATGGTTGACCGATTCGCCGGTTTCAACCTCGACCGTTCCGATCAGTTTCCGGGCGCGATCGGCCGTCGTCAAGACAAGATCCGGATAAATCTGGACGGTGCCGATCTTGACCGGGACGGTCTGCTCGGCCCCGATGTTCGCGGCGACCTCATTGCGCTTTTTCAGGCGTACCTGGAGCAGGCGAATGACGCGATCATGTTCCAGTTGCTCGCGAACCGGCCTTACGAGAATCGGGCTCAAGAGGCCTCCCGGGGAGAATGGTCGAGGATGTCGTTAGAAAGCCGAGAAAACGCGGAATTCTAGCGCGTTTGCCCTCAAACTGTATACAGC
>JACDBQ010000222.1 GCA_013694845.1 Acidobacteriota bacterium | reverse complement strand
TCGCGCACGAGCTGACGCACGTGGTGCAGCAAGGCAAGGCGAACGGGCCGTCGCTGAACAGGCAACCCGAAGAGCAGCTGACCCGCCGCCAGATCGCACGCGACAACCATCTGCGGCGGCTCGCGGTCTGGCCGCGCGAGGCTCTGGACGAGTGGCGATCGCTCAGCGAGGGCGACCGGATGACCGTCGTGATGTACATGATCGGGAACTATGGCGCGGACTTCGCGACGCAATTTAACAACAATGCGAAGGAAAAGCGACGCCGTGAGCCGGTGACCAACGTCACCAATGTCAACCAGACGCCGCAGCAGTTGATGCAGCGCGGCTACCGCTTCGTCGTGACGATGGGCGGTATCGAAAAGTGGGTGCGGCCGAACGGCGACGAGTTCTGGTACATCGTGCCGTCGCAGTCGCGCCCGCCCGACAACCCGCCGCCGGGACCGCAGCCCCCGCCGCCGCAGCCGGCGTCTAATCCGCCGCGCTATAACCCGTCGGCGGATCCGGTGCGGCTATTTGGGCGCGAGCGCCAGGTCCGCGCCGGCGCCACGATCATGGGCCAGCGCGGCCGCGCCGTGCAGCACGAGGACGGCACGATCGTGCTCCACCCCGAAGGGTCGAACGGCCATCTGATCTACCGGCAGTCGCCCGGCGGCAGCGCCTACGAATTCTACGGCGAGGACGGCGAGAAGGTCGAGAACGTCTTCATCGTGGTCGAGACCGACGATGTGTTCGGCGGCACGGGAGCCGCCACGCCATGACCAACTTTCCCCGTTCCCCTCGCCTGACCAAAGGCGCCATCGTCGGTGTGGACATCATGAACCCGCTGGCGAGCGTCATCGTGTTCCAGTACAACCCAGAGTCGTTGACGCGCACGCTGCAGCCGCAGTCGTCTGGTGAAGGCAGCGGTGATCGCGCGGAGGCGCTGCGGCTCAAGGGCGCTCCGGTCGAAACGATCAAGGTCGAGGTGCTGCTCGACGCGACGGATCAGCTCGAGAAGGCGGACGGCATCACCACGACGCTGGGCATTCACCCGCAGCTGGCGGCGCTCGAAATGCTGATTTATCCGAAGAGCGCGCTGGTGATCGCCAACACGATCCTGATGGCGGCAGGGACCATCGAAATCATTCCGCCGATGGCCCCCTTCACGCTGTTCGTATGGGGCATCAAGCGCGTCCTGCCGGTACGGGTGACCGACCTGTCGATCACCGAGGAAGCGCACGATCCATCGCTCAACCCGACGCGCGCCAAAGTGTCGCTCGGGTTGCGCGTCCTCAGCTATAACGACCTCTCGCTCACCCACCCCGGCTACTCGCTCTTCCTCGCCCACCAGGTGGCGAAGGAAGTCTTCGCGACCATTGGCAGCGTCAGCAACATCGGCAACGTCGTCACCGGCGACATTAAGGTGATTTGAGGGCCATGTTCACTTCTACCAGCCGCTACTACTCGATCGCGAACGCCACGACCGTCTGGCGCAGACGGACGGTTGTCTACAAACGCCGGCGCCTCCTCCCTCAGGGCGATGAGATGCCGTTGCTCGTCGAGGTCACCGTGATCGAAGGCGATCGTCTGGACATCATCACCGCGCGGACGCTCGGGGATCCCGAGCAGTTCTGGCGCGTCTGCGACGCCAACAACGCGATGAGCCCGTTCGACCTGACCAGGGAGAACGGCCGGACGCTGCGGGTGCCGATCCCGCAGGCGCAGGTATAGAGACCGTGCTGGCTTCACTCCTCGGCGTGCGCATGACGTTGTGGCTGGGCCCTGCCCTGGCCGCGCCGGCACCTCTGCAGGTGGTCGAAGCCCTGACCGGCGTCGAAGTCAACCTGAACGCGGAAGGACGGGATGGTTTCCAGTTGACGTTCAGCCTGGGTCGCGGTCCCGGCGACATCGTGGACTACCCGCTCCTCGCCAACCCGCTCCTGCGTCCGTTCTCCCGCGTCATCATCCAAGTGTGGATGGGCGTCGCTCCCGAGGTACTGATTGACGGCTTCATCACGAAGCATCAAGTCAACCCCGGCAACGAACCGGGGTCGTCAACGCTCGTGATCACGGGCGAGGACGTGCGCGTGATGATGGACCTGCGCGAGTTCTCGCTGCCTTATCCCCAGATGTCACCCGACGTGCGGGTACGGCTGATGCTGGCGAAATACGCCCTCTACCTTGGCGCGCCGCCGATGGTCCTGCCGCCGATTACGCTCGACGTGCCGATCCTGTTCGAGCGAATTCCGGCGCAGTCCGGCACCGACCTGCGTTACATCGAGGAGCTGGCGCGCGAGGTCAGCTACGTGTTCTACGTCGAGCCAACACTGGCACCAATGGTCAACCTCGCATACTGGGGACCGGAGAATCGCCTCTCAATCCCGCAGTCCGCGCTGTCCGTCAACATGGGCCCAGCCACGAACGTCACGTCCCTGAATTTCAACTACGACGCGCTCGGCCCGACGACCGTGCTCGGCACGGTCCAGGACAAACGGCTCGGGCTGGTTCTGCCAGTCATGACGTTCGCCAGCCTGCGACCGCCACTGGCCCCCCTGCCCGCGCTGCTCGTGCAGCAGCCGAACGTGCGCAGCGAGCTCGCGCACGACACGGCCGGCCTCGATCCCATCCAGGCGTTCGCGCGCGCGCAGGCGGTCACGGACCGATCCGCTGACGCGTTGTCGGCCGACGGCGAGCTGGACGCGCTGCGCTACAACGGGCTGCTGCGGGCGCGGCGCCTCGTCGGAGTACGCGGCGCCGGCTTCCTGCTCGACGGATTCTATTTCGTGAAGCGCGTGACCCACTCGATCAAGAAGGGCGAGTACAAACAGCGCTTCTCGTTGACCCGCGAGGGCTTTGGTGCGATGAGCCCGGTGGTGGTCCCATGACCGTCAGCGCGAAGCGCCACTACGGCAAGTTCCGCGGCACCGTCATGAACCCGGTGGACACCGGCCTGAAGGGCCGTATCCTCGCCAGCGTCACGGTCGGCGGCACACCGATCCAGGTCGTCGCGGAAGCGTGCACCCCATATCCAGGCTTCTACGCCATCCCCCCCATCGGCGCCGGCGTCTGGATCGAGTTCGAAGAAGGGAATCTCGACAAGCCGATATGGACCGGGTGCTGGTGGAAGGAGGGAGAGGTGCTGGCGATGCTCTCACCCGATCTGCCACCGCCGACGCCGGTAACGGCGCCGCAAACGGTGGTGTTGAGCGTATCGGCCGCGGCATTCCCCGCGGCCATTCCGGTCGCCCGCGTCAAGCTGAATGCGGTCACCGGG
>JACDBQ010000205.1 GCA_013694845.1 Acidobacteriota bacterium | reverse complement strand
CACCAGCACCCTCCGCCGGCACCTGCCTAGCACGAGCGCCGCACTCAGACCCGCGGGACCGCCACCCACGATGACGACATCATGCATCGGCGCCGGCGATCTCCTGGAAGCGCGGATCGCCACGCAGGGACTCGAGGTCGGGATCGCCAACGATCCGCGCGCGGGTGAGCGCCGGCTGGCTGCGCGCCACCCGGGCGAGCGACTCAATGGCGCGATCGGCATTACCCCGCAGCGCGAATGCCGTGGCGATGTAGTACCTGGTGGCGGGATCGTCAGCGCCACGGGCCACCCGGGCTTCGAACGCCTTTTCCGCCCGATCGAAGTGCCGCGAGGCGTCGTCGATCCGGCCGAGGCGCTGATAGGCGGCGCCGACCTTCACGTTGATCTCGATGTTGGTACGTTCGCGGAGCGCATGGTCGCTGGAGTTGATGAACGCCTGCTCGCGTTCGTACTCCGTGAGGGCCTCGGCATACTTTCCCTGCAGATAGTGGACGTAGCCGAGCCGTGCGTGCGCGCCCACGATCTGAAGCCCGGCGTTGCCGGAGATGTATTGCTCCTGCAGGTCGACGGCCCGCCGGCTGAGGTCCTCGGCCCGTGCGTGTTCTCCGCTCCATGCCAGCATCAGGCTGAGCTGAAGGTACGAGTAACCCGCTTCCGGATTCAGTTCGATCGCGCGTTCGAACTCCGGGATCGCGGCCCGGAAATCGCCCTTGCCCACCCAGTAGGCGCGAGCGAGCGCCTGATGGGCCTGGCCGTTGTCCGGTTCGAGCCGGATCCCTTCCCGGATCTGCGCGATCGATTCGTCGATCAAGCCCAGACTCAGCAGGGAGGTGCCGAGCCAGACGTGCGCGTCGGCGAGCTCCGGATCGATCGCGAGCGCACGGCGCTCGATCTCGATTGCCTTGTGCATCATCTCGGGCATGCTCATGAACGCGCCCTTGAGCCCGTACGCCCCGCCGAGCGCCGCCCATGCGATGGCGTACTCGGGATCGTGACGCGTCGCATCTTCGAACGCGCCGATCGCCCGGTCCATCGACTCGCGCGTCGCCTGCCGCAGGTTCATCATGCCGCGTGCGTAGCTCTCGTAGGCTTCGACCGAGCGGGTTTCCTGCTTCTCGATCTCGGCGACCTCGGTCCCCTGCAGCACCACGTTCAACCCCTGGGTCAGCTCGTAGACGATCTTGTCCTGGAGGGCGAAGATATCGTCGATCTTTCCGTCGACCTTCACCGTGCGCTGAACCTCGCCGGTGCTGACGTCGACGAAGTTCGCGGTGATCCGGATCATGGTTCCCAGCCGCTGGTAACCGCCAGTAACGACCCAGGTCGCGCCGAGCCGGCGTCCGATGTCGATGGCCAGCCCCTCGTTCAGGTGCGCGTCGCTGCTCAAGTTGCGGAGCGCGTCGTACACCCGTGCGCGGCCGATCACTGCAAGGTTGTGGATGTTCTTCAGGTCGGTGCTGACGGTTTCGGCGATACCGGTGCCAATCCAGTCGTCTGCGGGTTCGCGGGTGATGTTGCTGAAGGTCATCACCGCGACGCAGGAGCCGTTCGACGGCCGTACGGGCGCGGCCGTTATCCGCGATGTGCGCGGCGGAATCGACTGGAGCTCGGCGCCGACGTTCTCGAGGTCGGTATGCACCTCGCGCGCGGACTGATAGCGGAACGCCGGAGACTTCTCGAGCGCACGCTGGACGACCGCGTCGAGCGAGGGGGGCACCCCCGAGACATACCGGGAGACAGGCGGCGGATCCAGGTGCAGGATCCGATCGATGATCTCGGTGGAGGTCGAGCCCTCGAACGGCATGCGGCCCGTGAGCAGCTCGAAGAGCACCACACCGAGCGAGAAGAGGTCCGCGCGATGATCGATCGTCTTCCCGAGCGCCTGTTCAGGCGCCATGTACGACACCGTCCCGAGCACCATGCCGGCGATCGTTACCTGGGACTTCGTGACGTCCAGGCTTTCCGCGCCGGGGAGGATCTTGGCGAGGCCGAAGTCGAGGACCTTGATGAGGCCCCGGTCGGTCCGCATCACGTTCGCGCTCTTGATATCACGATGGATGATGCCGCGCGCATGTGCCTCGTCCAGCGCGTCGGCGATCTGTATTCCTGCCTGGATCGCTTCTCGCGCCGGCATCGGCCCGTTGGCGACACGCTTCGACAGCAGCTCGCCGTCGACGAACTCCATCGCGATGAAGTCGGCGCCGTCGCTCTCCCCGATGTCATACGTGACCGCGATGTTGGGCGAGCGGAGCATCGACGCCGCCCGGGCTTCGTTCAGGAGCCGGGCGCGGCTCTCAGGATCTGACTTGAGCGAAGCCGGCAGAAACTTGAGCGCGACCGGACGGCCGAGCCGCAGATCGTCGGCGCGGTACACTTCCCCCATCCCGCCTGCTCCCAGGCGTTCCTGGATCCGGTAGTGCTGGACAGTCGTGCCGATCACGTGTTTCCGATCATCTCCGCCTGGGTCATGGTCGGCGCCGTTGTGCGCGCCTCTTGTTGAGACGCTTCAGGTTGGGCGGGCGTCTCAGTGTCAGTATAGTGGGAGGTCGATGATCAGCCGGATCGCCGCGCTTGTCGTGCGTCACCAGCACGAAGACGCGAAGATCACGGTCACTGCCGGCAAGCCGGTCCCTGTACCTCGATCCGACAGCCATCGATCCCGGACTTCGCATGGCCCTCGTAGCGGCGCCTGGCGCCGCCTGGTCCCAGACCGAGACACATCAGCATCACGCGCCCGCCGCGTTCGTCCGCCGGCCCGATGGGCCGGATGGTCGACATGGTCATGACGAAGATCGGACTAGCGGAGCTTCGACCCTGCCCACGCCTCGCGGAACGCCTTCTGCGCCGGCGTCAGCGTGCCGCCGCTCGACTCCACCGTTGCGGCCTGCAGCGCTGGATCCTCATCAAGCGTGATCATGGACTTGATCACGGCGCCCGACGGGCGGCGGAACTCGAGGCCGATCGTGTCGCCCGGCTTGCGATCCTTGACCGCCGCCGCGAGACTGGTGAAGGCGACGCCGTCCACCGACGTGATCACGTCTCCCTCGTCGACGCCCGCGACGAACGCCGGCGTGCCGAATGCGACCAGCCCCCCCACCTTTGCAGCGTCCTGACGGTCCATCTGCAGGCCGGTCCAGGCCGTTCCGGGATTGCGCTTGCGAACCACGATGCCGGCCGGCGCCAGGAGGGCTGCGTACCCAGGGGCTTCGCGGCCTTCGACGAACCGCGTGAAGAAGTCGTCGGCGAATTTGCGGTCACCGGACACTTCGGCGAGCCTGTCGCGGGCGTCCTGAAGCGTATACGGCTTCGCCACCAGGCCCGGCTGCGGCCCGCCCGGCTTGCCGTGGGTCTTCCACATCGCGCGCATGTAGTCGTCGAGGGACACCGTCCCGCTGGACCGATTGCGCAACTCGAGATCCATCGCCAGGGCCAGCGCGGATCCGTAGCTGTAGTAGCTGATGAACGAATAACTGAAGTTGGTTTCGTCGACCGATCGAGCGGCGTCGCTGTAGGGCGCGTGCTGGCTCATCTCCACCGCCGACCGGAACTGGCGCGCGGGATGGGCGACCACCCCGAGCGCACCGTTGACGAGGCCCAGCAGGGTCTGCTCCGCCGGGCGAAGACCGGCCCGGCCCATGACCAGCCCACCGTAATACTGGGTGAAGCCTTCAGCGATCCAGAGCTCGCCGGAGATGTTCGCTTCTTCGAAGTTGAAGGGCTCCAGCGACTGCGGCCGGATCCGCTCGACGTTCCAGGCATGGAAGAACTCGTGCGACACCGTGCCGAGGGCCTGTCGTGCCATCTGCGGGTCCTTGAAGGAGACCGGCGAAGCCACGACGGTGCTGTTCCGGTGCTCCATGCCGTCGCCGCCACCCCACGGCACGTAGTCGCCGAGGAACGTATAGACGCCCCCGTCGAACTCTGGGAGCTCGCCGAAGATCGCGGCCTGTTCCTTCACGATCTTCTCCGTGCCGGCAACGTACTCGTCGAGCGCCGAATCAGGACCATCGTGATGCACAGCGGTGACGATCGTGAACTCCTTGCCGTCCGGGTTCTTCACCTTGAAGGACCGCACGCCGAAATTGCTCATCTCGGCGGGACTGTCCATGAAGTACTGGAAGTTCGGCGCGGTGAAGGTGAACGGGTCCGCGGTGGGGAACAGCTGGGTCGCGACTTTCCAGCCGGAATCCTTCGGCTGCACGAACGTGACGCGGATCGGCCGCAGGTCGAACCCGCGCGCCCACATGAACGTCGCGGGGATGTTCATGTGCGCATGGGTCGAGTCGATCCCGAGATAGGTGCCGTCGACGTGATTGCCGAAGATCTTGTAGTGGATGCGGACGGTACCGTCATGGCCGGTGACGTCCCACTGATACGGGTTGGGGCGGACGACGGGCAGCACCTTCCCCTTGCCGTCCACGGCGCGGACATCGAACACGTTCTTCGCGTACTCGTGAATCGCGTACCGCCCAGGTGAGGAACGGCTCATGCGCGCCTCGAGCGTGGCCGGCGCGCCGGTGAATGTCACCTCGACTTCGGCGTAGTGATGTTCCGGCGCCGGGAACGAAATTCGGTACTGCGTCGGTTGCTGCTGGGCGAAGGCCGAAGCGGCGAAGAGCAGGCTGACGACCGGGATCACGATTGCGGAACGGCTCACGAACGGCATGGGCCGGATCGTAACACTTCCCACGACGCGTCCCGCGGTTGGCAGAACGCCGCATGGTTGCTCGAGCGGTCGTGCTGAGCGGACGCCCGTCTATCGGCGCGCGATGACGCAGAGCAGCTCGAACATCAGGTTGGCGGCGAGCAGCGCCGTGATCTGACCCGGGCCGTCGAATTGTGGCGCGACCTCGACGACGTCGCAGCCGACGACGTCGAGGCCCGCCAGACCGCGCACCAGCTCCTGGGCTTCGTAGCTCGTGAATCCTCCGACTTCAGGCGTGCCCGTGCCCGGCGCGTACGCCGGATCGACTGCGTCGATGTCGAACGTCACGTACACGGGACCGTCCACGAGCTCGCGGATCCGGTCGACCGTGCGTGCGATGCCATCCCGCTTCGCCTGCACGATGTCGATCAGCGTCACCCGGTGCGCGATCTGGAACGCGAAGTCCGCCTCTTCTCCATACATCGGACCGCGGATGCCGACCTGGACGTAGGCGCCGTCCTTCAGCAGCCCCTCTTCGATCGCGCGCCGGAACGGCGAGCCATGGAAGTATTTGCCGCCGAAGTAATCGCCCCAGGTGTCGATATGGGCGTCGAACTGGATCAGTGCCACCGGTCCGTGCTTCGCGGCCACCGCTCGAAGACACGGCAGGGAGATGGAGTGATCCCCTCCGACGACCATCGGCACGGCGCCGGCCTCGAGCACGCGCGCGACCCCCAGCCGGATCGCCTCGTACGCGCGCTCGATCGAGACCGGTGGCACATCGATGTCTCCCGCGTCCACGACGCACAGCTGATCGAAGGGAGACACCTTCTGAAAGAACGAGTAGGGCCGGATCAGGGACGACTGCGAGCGGATCTCACGCGGCCCGAGACGCGCGCCCGAGCGATACGACGTGCCGCTGTCGAATGGGGCGCCGAGGATCGCGACGTCGACCCCGGTGAGATCGGTCTGATGCGGCAGGCGCATGAAGGTCGCCGGTTGCGCGAACCGCGGACTTGCCGACGAATCGAGTTGACGCGACTTCGGCATCGGTCAGCCGGCCTTGACCCATCGGATCATTTCGCCGACCGACGCCGACTTGCCCTGCATGAGAATGCCCGTCCGGAAGATGCGTCCGGCCGCCCACACGGTCACCACCGTCGTGACCGCCATCAGCGCGACCGATAGCAGGATCTGCCAGAGCGGCGGGCCGGGCTGCAACCCGATCCGCAACAGCATCAGGAACGGCGTGGCCGTCGGCAGAAGAGACAGGGCAAGCGACAACGTGCTGTCAGGCGCTTTGAGCACGGCACTCCATGTCAGCACCGGCACCATCATGAACAGCATCACGGGGGTCATCATGCTCTGCGAATCCTTCAAATCGTTGCACGCGGCGCCAATAGCGATGAAGATCGCCCCAAAAATCAGCACCGCCATGAGCAGGAAGAGAAGGAACCAGGCCGCCATCCGCGCCGACACCGCGTCGGCGTAGCCGTAGGTCTGGCCCATGACCAGCCCGCCGGCAATGTAGATGGCCGCCAGAACCAGCGACATGGCCGCACAGCCGAGCAGCTTGCCCATCATCAGCTCCGACGGCGACACCGAGCCGATCAGCACCTCGCTGATGCGGCTCATTTTTTCTTCGATCACGGTGTTCAGGAGCTGCGGTGCACTCGCCATGACGACGATGAACATCAATACCATCATGACCGCCGGCACGCCGACGGCCCGGACAGGATCCACTTCGGCGCCGGCCTGCACGCTGCCGGCCGCGTCCCGTTCGAACAGCCCGAGGTTGCTCACCGGGGCCACCCGTGTCAGACGTGCAACCAGGCGGGGGTCGACGGTCGCCGCGCGGAAGCGCTCCGCCAGAACGGCGTAGTTCACCGTGGTCCGGAGCCATTCCGGAAGCGGTGCGTACGAGGGATGATTCGAGTAGTAGCGGATCTCGCTCTTGGAGTCGGGATCGACGATCTCGGCGGGAATCTCGACGAAGGCGAAGAGCTCCTGCCGGCGGACGCGGTCCGACAGCTCGATCCGGAGGGCCTCGATCGAGCGGCCTTTCGGCGACACCTCGACGGGCGTGAACCTCGGTGGGGCGTCCTTTGCCGGTGGGACGATCAGCCCTTCCGCCGCCGCCTTCAGGACCGGGGCGGCGATGCCGCTGTGGTCGATGAACGCGAAGGTGCGCTCCAAGGTGTCGGTGGCGTTCCTCGTCGTTTTCATGAGGAACACCGAGGCCGCCATGATGACGGGCATCAGGATGAGCGTGACCATGAAGGCCTTGCTCCGGACGAGGGTGCCGAACTCCGCCGCCGCGACGATCAGGGTCTTGCGCACGTCAGGACTCCCGGGGTGTCGCGATGCGCACAAAAATGTCCTGCAAGGACGGGCGCGTGACTTCGAAGTGGAGCACCGTCGTTCTCGCGATGAGGTGCGCGAGAAAGGCCTGGGCGTCGCCCCTGAGGCGCACGTCCTGCATCTGGCCGAAATCGTTCAGCGACTCGACCTCGGGGATCCCGGCGAGCACCTCGACGCCGCCGGTCGTCCGCACGCGCACGGTATCGGCGCCGTACTGCTCCTGGATGTCGTGCAGCGTGCCGTCGAGCACCTTCGTCCCTTTGAAGATCATGAACAGGCGATCGCACATCTTTTCCGCGGTGTCCATGTCATGGGTGCTGAAGACGACGGTCGCACCGCGGCGCCGCATCTCCAGGACGGCGTCCTTGAGGACCTGCGCATTGACGGGGTCGAGTCCGGAAAACGGCTCGTCGAGGATCAGGAGTGCAGGCCTGGAAATGACGGCGGAAATGAACTGGACCTTCTGTGACATGCCCTTCGAGAGGGTCTCGATCGTCCGGTCGAGTACGCCGGGCAGATCCATCCGGACCATCCACTCGTCGACGTCGGCGTCGATTTCAGGCCGCCTGCAGCCCTTCAGCTTCGCGTAATACCGAAGCAGCCGCCGAACGGTCATCTTCTTGTACAAACCGCGTTCTTCCGGCAGGTAGCTGACCTGGTCCCGGGCCGCCGCGGTGTCGCGGGAACCAAGCACCTCGATCTCGCCGTGGTCGGGAAGGAGGATGTGCATGATCATCCGCAGCGTCGTGGTTTTCCCTGAGCCGTTCGGTCCGATGAATCCGTAAATGGACCCCGCAGGCACGGCAAGCGACAGGTTGCTGACAGCGGAAACGGGCCCGAAGCGCTTCGTGACGTCGCGCAGAACGATCGCATCCTTCATAGTTAATGGTTTGGCTCGCGGCATTCTGACCGCTTCGTTCCAAGCACGCAATGGTCCCGCTGTTGACACCTTGTGAATAGTTTCACATTATTAAGGCGGTCGTCCCTCGCCACGGCCGAACTTGCATTAGGCTCTTGGCAGGCGCGTGCGCTTCGGTCCGTTGCAGAGTGCGCTGAACGGACCGTAGCCGGGCTCGGACTTCGACACGATGAGTCAGATCTTTCATCGCCACTCCAATACCTACTCCCGGCTCAGCATCCTTGCCGTCGTCCTGTTCGCGATGGCGCTCGGCGGCGTCATCGGGTTGCTGCACCTGTCGGGGTACAACACCCGGCAAAACGACTACGTGGAACAGCCGATTCAGTTCAGTCACGCGCACCACGTGGGTGGTATGGGTATCGATTGCCGTTACTGCCACACGTCGGTCGAGGAGTCGTCGTTTGCCAATATTCCGCCGACCAAGACCTGCATGAACTGCCATTCGCAGATCTGGACGGGGGCGTCGATCCTCGAGCCGGTGCGCGCCAGCTTCCGTGATAACACGCCGCTCAACTGGACACGGGTGCACGACCTGCCCGACTTCGTCTACTTCAATCACAGTATTCACGTGAAGCAGGGCGTGGGCTGCGCCACCTGCCACGGCCCGGTGGACAAGATGCCGCTGATCTATCAGCAGGCGCCGCTCACGATGTCCTGGTGTCTGGACTGCCACCGCAATCCGGATAAATACGTGCGTCCCCGGGACCAGGTCTTCAACATGAGCTGGGAGCGGCCAGCCGACGACCCCGAGATGGGCGCACGGCTCGTTCGGGACTACAAGATCGCGAGCGTCGAACAGCTGACGAGTTGCTCGACATGCCACCGGTGACAGCTTTGAGCTCTCAGCTGTCAGCTGACAGCCGAACTGCCTAAGTGTCTGAGCTGAAAGCTGATAGCTGACGGCTGATAGCAAAAAAAATGGACCTCTCCGCAATTCGCTCCCGCCTCGCCAGCACGGAAGGCCGCCTGTACTGGCGCAGCCTGGGCGAGTTGTCTGACTCGCCACAGTTCCGCGAGTACCTGCACCGGGAGTTCCCCGAGCAGGCGTCCGAGTGGAACGATCCCAAGGGACGTCGCGAGTTTCTGAAGCTGATGAGCGCGTCGCTGGCCCTGGCCGGCGTCGGAGCCTGCACCCGCCAGCCCCAGGAGCAGATCATTCCCTACGTGCGACAGCCCGAAGACCTGGTGCCTGGCCGGCCGCTGTTCTACGCGAGCGCAGTCGTGCACGGCGGCTACGCCCAACCGGTCCTGGTCGAGAGCCACATGGGGCGTCCGACCAAAATCGAAGGTAACCCTGAGCATCCCGCGAGTCTCGGTGCAGCCGACAGTTTCACGCAGGCCGAGATCCTCAACTTGTACGACCCGGACCGGGCCAAGACCGTCACGTTTCGCGGCGAGGTTCGCTCGTGGGGGCATTTCCTGACGGCGGTTCAGGGCGCGCTCGCGGCCCAGAAGGCGCGGCAAGGCGCCGGGCTTCGATTTCTAACCGGGCCGATTACATCCCCTTCACTTGCAGAACTGATGTCGTCGATTCTGGTCGACTACCCGCAGGCTCGCTGGCACCAGTTCGACCCGGTGGGGATGCAAGGACAGGCGGGCGCAGAGAACGGCCGTCCGGTTTACCACTTCGACAAGGCCGACGTCGTCGTCACGCTGGACGCGGACTTCATCGCGTGTGGACCAGGGAGCTTGCGGTATCAGCGCGACTTTGCCACGCGACGTCGCGTCATGGATGACCGCAAGCAGATGAATCGCCTGTATGCGATCGAGAGCACGCCCACGCTGACGGGCGCGAAAGCGGACCACCGGTTGCCGGTTAAGGCGTCCGAGGTTGAGGCCATCGCCCGCGAGCTCGCAGCCGCGCTTGGCGCGTCCACGGCGCAGGCCCCCGGAGCGTCCGCCTCGGTACCGCGTCCCGGGGCGCCTCGTATCGCCAGGTCGGTCGCCGCGATTGCCAGGGATCTGCAGGCGCATCGAGGCACCTCGCTGATCGTTGCCGGCGACTATCAGCCCGCGGCCGTGCACCGGATCGCTCGCTCGATCAACGAGTCGCTTGGCAACGCCGGGGTCACGGTCACTTACGGGGCAGACGTCGAAGCGATGCCGACGGACCGTCATGCGTCCATCGCCGAGCTCGCGCGGGCCATGGGTGACGGCCAGGTTGAAGCGCTGGTGATCGTCGGTGGAAACCCGGTCTTCAGCGCGCCGGCGGACCTGACGTTCGCGGAACAGATGTCGAAGGTCGGACTCATCGCCTACTACGGCCAGTACGTCGACGAGACGGCGCACCTGTCGCACTGGAACCTGCCCGCCTCGCACGTGCTCGAGAGCTGGGGGGACGCGCGGGCGTTCGACGGAACCGTCACGCTGACCCAGCCGTTGATCGCTCCTCTCTACGAAGGACGTTCACCGTATGAGCTGCTTGCACTCTTCACGCGGCAGGGAGATCGCCGTGGCATGCAGATCGTGAAGGACTACTGGACCCGCGAGCAGGCCGGTGGCGGACGGTGGACCATCACGAGCCCGGACGGGCAGCCCTTCGCGAACGCCGACGCCTTCTGGAAACGCGCGGTCCACGACGGTTTCATTCCGGGCACGGCCGTCACGAGCGGTGGGCCGGCGACGTCTGCGCAGGGGCAGGCTTCAGGCTCTGGGCTTTTGGCTTC
>JACDBQ010000189.1 GCA_013694845.1 Acidobacteriota bacterium | reverse complement strand
CGACAGAGCCTGTCCTGGTCATGAACCTCTCGCCGTCGCCGCGATAATCAATCTGTTTGGCATGACCGATCTCGATGCGTTCGACCACGACGCGACGGCAGGAGGCCGTCCTTGGGTGCAACACTGGCTCGCACGGGATCCCACGATCAGCCCAGTTCTGGCGTATCCGATTCACTACGTGCGATCGCAGCTGCCGCCGATTCTGACCATTCATGGTGACGCAGACCGTTTGGTACCCTTCGCGCAGGCAGCTGCAATGGACGAAGCGCTGCGAAGGGCTGGCGCTGAGCATACGCTGGTGCGGATCGCCGGTGGGGAACATGGTACGTACTGGTTCCGACGCGGCGCGGGGGCGGATCAAGAAGCGGTCGCCATTAAAGAGTTCTTAGTCAGGCACCGGCTGATGCCATCGTCACAGGTCGATGTGGCCCAGAGAGTTGAGCGCGGTCCGCAACTCGCGATTCAACGTCAGTCGGTCGGGAAAGGCGAGTGCGTCGTAGTGGCGCCTCTGAAAGGCGGCGCTGAGACGGCGTTCGGGGGCGACGAAGAGTGTGATCGGCGCACGCTGCCGGCGTCGACGTTCAAGATTCCGCACGCTCTGATCGCACTGCAGACCGGCGTGGTCACTGAAACGACGGTAATGAAGTGGGACGGCGCACCGAAAGACTTCAAATCGTGGGAGCGCGATCACACGCTCGCCTCCGCGATCCAGTCGTCGGTGCTCTGGTTCTTTCAGCGCGCCGCCGTGGCCATTGGCCGCGAGCGTGAGTTGCAACACCTGCGCGCGTTTCGGTACGGATCTCAGACGTTCCCGGGCGAGGTCGATCGCTTCTGGCTGAACGGCGATCTCGCGATCTCGCCGCGCGAGCAAGTAACGTTTCTCAAGCGAATGTTCAGTCATGACCTACCGATAGAGGCGCGCCACATCAATACGGTCAAGACAGCGATGACGATGCCGCCGTGGAAATTGTCGAACGCGGCGGGGCTACACGACTTCCCGCTCGCGTGGCCGGCGGGGACGGCCGCGAGGATGAAGACGGGGAACGGAACCGTGAACGGCGAGCGCGTTAGCTGGGTGATAGGCCAACTGGAAACTGACGGACGTCAATATGTGTTCGCGAGCCGCGTGACGTCGAAGACACGCACACTCGAGAGCACGGCCGGCGCCGATCTCGCGCTTCGTATCCTGAACACGATGGTGCCCTAGGAACGGCGACCGCGATCTCACCATTTGGGGGCGCCGCTTGACGACTGCGCCTGTGGAAGGGGAGCGCGGGTTCTGATAGGGGACCTTCGGTAAACTCGCGGGGGACACGCGCCTAATGCGGGCTATCATCCCGCTATCGCGACTCGCAGGCGTCGCCGGCATGAACGCTGACCGTGATACGTGAGGACGCCAGGTTGTTTGCCGAGTTCAACGGGCAGAGAGTCGAGTTGTTTCCCGAGTCCGACACGCGATTCTTCGTAAAACGGTTCTACGGTCGAGTCGTTTTCGTCCGTACGCCGGAGGCCCGTGCAACGGCGGTGTTATGGGTCGATCGCACGCCGGGCCGGAAAAAGTTCAACCGCCCGTGTGCGCGGCGGATCGATTGAGCTATACCCAGAGAGCGGAATCTCCAATGAGTCGACAGAGTGCGTTAGTCGTCGTCCTTCTTGCCGGTTGGCTGATCAGCATCTCGGCCCGCGCCACATCGGCGCAGGGATCCGCCCCGCGCAACCTTCAGGTACTGCCGAAGGACCTCTCGAGATCCGACGTCGTGCAACGCATGCGCGAGATCGCCACGGCGCTCGGGGTGCGGTGCGATCACTGCCATGTGCAGCAGGGGGAGGACTTCGAATACGCCGCAGACGACAAAGACACGAAGCGTATCGCCCGCGCGATGATGCGGATGACGCAGGAAATCAACAGCCGTCTGTTGCCTCAGATCGGGAGAGTTCCCTCAGTTGTGGTGGAATGCGCGACGTGTCATCGCGGAACTCCGCGTCCCGAGTCGCTGACGAACATGTTGAAAGAAACGGTGACGCGTACCGGGGTCCCGGCCGCATTGCAGCAGTACCGCGAGCTGAGGGGGAAGCATTATGGCCGTGGAACTTACGATTTCGGTGCGCCACCCCTGAACGTCGTCGCGGAATGGCTCGCGGGCGATCGCAATGACGTGGATGCCGCGATTACCGTGCAGTCCTTTAACCTCGAGGTCAATCCGGACGTTGCCACCAGTTACTCGCTGCTGGCGATCCTTTATCTGCAGAAGGGAGACAAGGAGCGCGCGCGGGCCAGCTTCTCCAAAGCGATTGCCCTCGATCCGACCAACGAGTTTTACAGATCCCGCCTCGCGTCGATCAAATGAGCGTTTGTCGCAGGATCCAGATTGTGTCTCCCGACCGTCGGGAAGCATTAGCGGGGTTGCCAACATAATGTCCGTTCTCAGACCGCCTCTCCTCCTTGCGGCCCCCCCGACACGACGCCGATTAGCACCGCTCACGACCGCGCCGTCGCACGAGACGGCCAGACCGCCGCAAGAATGAGCCAGAAGGCAAACAGCATGAAGATCGGGAAGAGTATCCCCGCCTCGAGAATCCCGAGCCCGGCGACAATGGGCGCCGCCGCGCCGTGCGCAGCCGCCCCGATGATGCCGAGCCACCCGATCCACGCCGAGCCGAGCGCCCGCTCACGCATGCCGGCCAGGATCAGCCCGATCACGGTTACGGCGAAGATCGGGTAGATGATGATCGACAGCACGATATGCGTGGTGAACACGGGCGTGGCGTGACCGCCGGCGAGGTTTGCGTGATCCACGACCGCCGCGGTATGGACGGCCATCTCCACCACCTCCAGCGCCGTGGCGATGATGGCATACCGGAGCCATGTGCCCGTGGCGGGCGGCAGCGTCGTGCTGCGACGCAGGACGATGAGCCCGACGAACAGAGCCAGCATGCCGACGAGGAGCAGAAGGTGGGACTGTACCCAGATCGGATTGGCAAGCATCTGCGTCATGGCTCCGCGCGGATGCTGCGAACCGCCGGTGAGCAGGAACAGCGCTGCAACGATGAACAACAGGCGCCAGGCATCGAATCCAGCAGTCTTCACCGTCACCTCACGTATGTTGCCGGTTGACGATCGGCAGTTTTCCGGAGTCGGCTTCTCACAGCCATGCAAACGGCAGGTCGGGCGATATCCTACTCGCGTTTTGCGTTTTCCGTGATGCCCGTCGCCGGAAGGGTCGTTTCGCCAGCGCTCTTGTTCAGCGAACGCCAGGCCGGCATTTTACGCCATCTCGCGAGGCGTCTCGCACGAGTCGATTCTGGTGCGCGTGCTTTTTCCGGCGTCGCGGCCCGTATCATTACGCATGGCGTTCAATCCGCGATTCTCCGACCGTGGGCCACGCCAGCCTCCTTCGCGCGCCGGCGCCGAAACCCGAGGATCGCCCCGACGTTCACGCTCACCACAGCCCGACACAGATCGTCATCCACGCGAGCAGATACGGGAGCCGGTACGAGGGCTCAGCACCCATTGAAGGTAGGGTTCGACGCGTCTTCGGTGAAGGCCGCCGCCGCGCCGAGCGCGTTCGAAATGACGAGGATGTCGAAGCCCTTCAACGACGTGCGCGT
>JACDBQ010000178.1 GCA_013694845.1 Acidobacteriota bacterium | reverse complement strand
CATCCCCAGAGTCATCGCCGCGTCGGCCGTGGGAACGATGATCGAGTGGTACGACTTCTACATCTTCGGGAGTCTTGCCACGGTCATCTCGCCGCTGTTCTACCCGAAGGGGAACGACACGCTCGCGCTCATCGCGTATCTCTCGACGTTCGCCGTGGGGTTCGTGGTCCGTCCGTTCGGTGCGCTTTTCTTCGGCCGGATCGGCGACATCGTCGGTCGCAAGTACGCCTTTCTGGTGACCCTTCTGATCATGGGAGGCGCAACCGCCCTGATCGGCGTGCTGCCAACCTATGCCACCATCGGGATCGCGGCGCCGATCATCCTGCTGTTGATCCGGGTGCTCCAGGGGCTTGCGCTCGGCGGCGAGTACGGCGGGGCTGCCGTGTATGTCGCGGAGCACGTGCCCGACAGCAGCCGGGGCTTCTACACCAGCTTCATCCAGATCACGGCCACGCTCGGCCTCTTCGTCTCGCTTGCGGTCATCCTCGGCGTTCAGAACACGATGAGCGAGACGGCGTTTCGAGATTGGGGCTGGCGCGTGCCGTTTCTGATCTCGATCGGTCTCGTGCTCATCTCGCTCTACATCCGGCTGAAGATGGAGGAATCTCCGATTTTCGCGCATATCAAGAGCGCGGGGATGACATCCGCGCGGCCGCTGAAGGAAGCCTTCACCCACTGGGCCAATCTCAAGCAGGTTCTCATCTCGCTTTTCGGCGCGACCGCAGGGCAGGGGGTCATCTGGTACACGGGGCAGTTCTATGCGCTGTTCTATCTCCAGACGATTCTCAACGTCCACGATACCTCGGCGAACTACATCGTCGCGACGGCGCTGCTGCTCGGGATGCCGTTTTTCGTGGTCTTCGGATGGTTGTCGGACCGCATCGGGCGCAAGAAGATCATGATGTCCGGCTGTCTAGTGGCGGCGCTGAGCTACCTGCCGATTTACCACGGCATGCAGGCTGTTGCCGGGTCCGAGGTCGTCACCGCGATTTCACAGCGGAATGCAGTGACCGGCGCGATCGGCTTGACTCCCATGCGTTCCACGGACGGTGCGCTGCAACCGGCGGCCGAAGTGCTGACTTACACCGGTCTCAGCACGCTGATGCGGGATCCGATCACGTGGAAGTTGATCTTCTATATCTTCGTTCAGCTCATTTTCGTGACCATGGTCTACGGACCGATTGCCGCCTACCTGGTCGAGGCGTTCCCTGCGAGGATCCGGTATACCGCGCTCTCGCTGCCGTACCACATCGGTAATGGCGTGTTCGGAGGGCTGTTGCCGCTCATCGGGCTGTACATCGTCTCCTCGACTGGCAACATCTACGCCGGCCTCTACTATCCGATCGCGGTCGCCTCGATCACGTTCGTCGTCGGATCGCTCCTGTTGAAGGAAACGCGACACGTGCGGATCTGGGAGGAGTTGCGCTGAACCACACTCGCCGAGGCATAATTCTGAAAGGAGAGTTTGAGATGCCCAACCTGTCTGCTGTCGTCGTCCTGGCGCTCGCGGTGGCTGGTCAGATCGAGCCGGGCCGACAGGCCCAGGCCTCCCCACCGCGCGAGCCGTTCAAGCAGCTCTTCCTGACCCAACTGCCCGACCCGATCAGCACGGACGACAAATTGCTGGAGCAGCAGGCGGCGTTACGCCGACGCCATCGGGCGCTGGCCCCTGTAAGCTCGAGTCAGCCCAGGCTCGAGCGCGGTCCCTGCAACATGCCGATCGTGCGCGCGAATCCCGGCATCGACGCCGGGATCGTCGTGCCGATCGAGCGAGGCGGGAGCGAGGCGAAGATCAGGGTGATCGAGCCGACTCAGTGCGGACAAGGCCCGAGGGCCGCAGAAATCGTGCGCTGAGGGATCCGGCGTTCCGCCAGGCGGTGGCGCGACCCTAACTGCCGAATCTCGGGTTTACCACGTTGTTGAAGATGGATCCGAACGAATAGGAGATCCCGATCTGCATGAAGTAGCGGTAGCCGGTTGCGAGCTGCCGCTGGCGGACGAGGATCTCCTCCGTGCTGGCCTCGCCGCGTCGCAGATACAGCTGGTCGCGCGTCCTCGCCACCTCGCCAAAGACGTTGAACGAGAAGCCTTTGAACAGGCGTACGTTCGCATCGCCAAATGCGGTGATCGAGTACTTGGACGGCTTGGTCAGGAACTGCGAAAACGAGACCGACGCGAACGAGCTCCCCCACGGCTGCCGCATGCTGAGCGACGTCTGGAGGCGGTGATCGGCGAGTGTTTCGGACGTTTTTGCGAACACCGTCTCTTCCTTGTAGTCGAAGTAGTCGAAGCCGATCGTATATTGAAAGGTGAGCAGCCGCCGGGTGGATTCGCTATACGGGAACAGGTCGTATTCGACCCCGCCCGCGGCGCGGAACGCGAAGTCCTGGTTCACGAAGGTGGACGACGAGGCGCGGGTGACCACGGCTGCCGAGAACTTCTTCGTGAGGCTTTTGGCAATCAGCGCGTTGTTCGTGAAGCTGCGAGAGGTCGAGGTGAAGGTTTCCCCCTCGCCCAGTTCGAACCTGTTCTCGCGGTAGCTTCCATTGACCGAAATCTGCACCTTGAGGGCGTCGGTTGTGCGATTGGCCGACAGGTGGCCGCGGATGGAGTGGCTTTTCGAAGACTGTTCGCCATCGAGGCCACCGCCGAATTCGGCGCTGAACGCCCACAGGTTCCAGGGATCCTTCGCAGGATCCTGCTGGCCGGTCTTCGTCCCGTCATCCGCCAGGGTGATCCGGATCCTGGGCGCGACCGGTGATTCAGCGACATATCGCACCAGCCCGCGCTTCAGCACCTCGGTGATCCCCTTGCGGCGTTCATCGGAGGTGGATGTCGCGGGCGTGACAAGCCGCAACGTCTGTTCGACGTTGGCGAACCGTACGAGACCGATGAACTTGATCGTGTACTCGGTCCCGCCGCCCCCGGTGTCCTGCGTCGTGATCAGGATGTGGACGTCTGCGTCCCGCCGGTCGCGCACGTAGTCGACGAACGTGATCTCCCGCCGCGTGTAGGTGTCGTCGCACGAGAAGTTGCAGTCCAGGAACACGCGGACAGCGCCCTCGGCCGTCTGCGGAGTCGATGGCGCCTGTGCGAGCGCGACGTCCGGGTGCACGGAGAAAACCAGCCCCAGGGACGCCAGCAGGAGCCATGCGCGCATGGCACATTAGACACCACGCCGTCGCTTCAGTTGGATTGGATCCGCTAGAATCCGCCGCGGCCGCGACCACCCCGCTGGGGCGCCGCGGCGTCGAGCACGATCATGCGGCCGGCGACGAGGACGTGCTTGATCTGTGTCCCTTCCGCGAACAGCTCGCCGTCGGTCACGAGCAGGTTCGCGATCTTGCCTTTGTCGATCGAGCCGACGCGATTCTCAGCGCCGGCGATCTTGGCCGCGTTGAGCGTGAGCGCGCGTAGGGCAGCTTCAGCCCCCAGACCCTCCCGGACGGCCTGTGCCGCGTTGCGCACGAAATCGCGTGGCTCACGCAGCCCCGCGGCCGAGAAGGCGAACATGACTCCCGCCTTGTCGAGCGCCGCGGGCACTCTCGGCGCGTTCGCGCGCGCGCGCAGCACGTTGATGGACTCATCCGCGTCCGGCGCGAGCGTTCGCGACCGGGTGGGGTAATTCAGGTTGTAGATCACCCGGGCGTTGCGGGTCTTCAGCTCCGCGGCCACCTGGTCGGCCTCGCGCCCTCCGGAGATCATCGGATCGAGCTTGAATTCGCGCGCGAGCTCCAGGGCCCGCAGGATCTCCCGCGACGTGTTCACCTCGAAGGCCACCGGCAGTCTGCCCTCGAGCGCTGGCTGCAACGCGTCGAGCGCAGGATCATTCGGCGGCCCGATGGCTGTGCCCTTGGTGGCGCGCTGCGCCACCGTCTGCTGATGCTGCGCGTCGAGGAAGCTCTGGCGGACGAACGAGAGCACGCCGAGCAGCGAATTCGGATAGGCATCCCCTCCCACTCCGCCCGGGAGCTCGATGTGCAACGCCACGGGCGCACGCACGACCTGGATGCCGCGGCGGTAGTCCCCGACGTGACCGATGGCTGGTTCGTCGACGGGCGCCGTGACGTTCACCAGCGCGCTCCGCCCCTTGACGATGACTCCGGGCGGGATCGAGAGCACGCTCGTGATCCCAGAGCTCGCCAGGCGCGCCAGTTCGGGCGTATCGCGGATGTGGTCGGCGGCAGCAACCGAGGGGGTGAGGATCAAGTCCCGCTTCCATCGTTCGGCCTCCTCGGTGGTACGGACCGTTGCCGGCTGCTGCCGGTTGACCTGCAGTTCGAGACCGGTCGAATTCGCCATGTCGATGAGGCCGGGGTATACGGTCAGCCCGTTCCCCTCGATCACCTGGCCATCGGCCGGCGCCTCCACCGCGGGGCCGACGGCCTCGATCAGCCCGTTCCGCACGACGACGGTGCCGGACACGATCGGCGCCCCGGACACCGGAACGATCTTCGCCCCTTTGATGGCGTAGACATGCGGCGCATCAGCGCTCGCTCCGACCGCCAGCGCCGCCGCGATCGCAAGCACGCCTGCGCTGAGTCTGAAGCTTGGTCTCATCACAATTCTCCCGCCATCCGAAAGCCCAAAGCCGAAAACCCAAAGCCTAGAGCCCAAAGCCTCCTACGGCCGCGCGATGTACTTGCGGTAAAGCGCTTCGTGCTTATTGTCGATGCCGACGTCCTTCCCCTGAATGACGACGTGGGTGACCCGGGTGCGGACTTCGAGCGGATCGCCGTTCGCGATGAACAGGTTGGCATCTTTCCCGGCCTCCAGGCTGCCGATGCGATTCGCCACACCGAGCATCTCGGCGGCGTTGATCGTCAGCGCCTTGATGGCCGCCTCTCGATCGAGGCCCCAGGCCACCGAGATCGCGGCCTGGAACGGCACCAGCCGGACGTTCTGATTGTCACCCGACGAGAATGAGAATTTCACGCCGGCTTTGGCCAGCTCCCCGGCCAGCTGGTAGGTCGATGCGTGGAAGTCGTCTTCCCGCGGCGGCATGGCGAGGACGTTCCCAAGGATCACGGGGATGTTCTTATCCTTGAGCAACTGGGCGGCGTAGTTCGACTCGACGGCGCCGCTCAGCACGATGTTCACCCTGGCCCGGTCCGCGAACGCGACAGCGTCCTTGATGTCCTGCTCGCGTATGACCGACACGATCAGGGGCAGCTTGCGCTCGACCACCGGTACCAGAGCCTCGAGGCTCCAATCGGTCGTCCGGCTCGGGCCTCCTCTGGCGTAGGCCCGTGCGGCGTCCAGCACCCGGATCACTTCGTCGAGCCGGCGGTCGCGATCGCGCCGGACGTCGTCGTAGGTGCGTTCCGGCGCGTCGTCGCCGCCACCCCGGCTGCCGCGCCCACCGCGTCCACCGCCGCCCGCGAGTGCCGGGAAGTTGAAGACGATCCCCGCGTTCGGGCGGAGCGTGGCTTCTTCCCACGTCCAGCCATCGAGATTCATGACCGCGAGCTCGCCCGACATGATGCCGCCGCCCGGAGCAACGCCGACGCTGGTGACCCCGGTACCGCGCGCGACCGGGATGGTCTCGCTCTCAGAGTGATACGAGACCCGGGTCCGGAGCTGCTGGTTCCAGTCGTGCATCTCGTTGATGTCGTCGTACCCCCGCACGCCGTTTTCGCCGATCCCGAGCGACGTCCGGGCATTGATGAAGCCGGGATAGACGTGGCCCCCCTTGGCGTCGATCACCGTGGCCCCCTGCGGCACGCTGACAGTTGCGCCGATGGCCTCGATCCGGTTGCCGCGGATCACGATGGTGCCCTTTTCAACCGGCGCCGAGGTGATCGGGAAAATTCGGGCGTTGGTAATCGCGAGCACGGGACCAGACTGGCCACTCCCCTGCCGGGCAGCCGTGCGTGCCGGTGCGGTGTCCCGGTCCGCGTTCGCCTCGCCGCGCCGACCAGCGGCGGCCTCGTCGCCGCTGTCCTGGATCTGACTGCCTGGCGTTATCCCACGGTTGCCCCGTTCGGCAGCGATCAGGGCTGCCTTTTCCTTCCGCAGCTCCGAGAGCCGTGTCTCCTCGCCCCTGCGGTCGTAGTATTGGCGGCCGTCGATGTAGACCCGGTCGGCGATGGCGTAGGAGCTCAGCGGGGGATGCGTCCACACGGCGATGTCGGCGTCCTTGCCGACTTCGAGCGAGCCGACGCGGTTGTCGATCTTGAGCTGCTTCGCGGGGTTGATGGTCACCAGCGCGAGCGCTTCGTCTTCCGTGAGATCGCCCCATCTCATCGTCTTGCCGGCTTCCGTGTTCAGGCGCCGCGCATGTTCGGCGCTGTCGGAATTGATCGACACCAGCACACCCTTGCGGACCATGATCGCGGCGTTGTGCGGGATCGCGTCGTCTGCCTCGATCTTGTACCCCCACCAATCAGAGAAGGTCGAGGCGCCGGCGCCATGAGCTGCGATCTCCTTGGCCACCTTGTAGCCCTCGAGAACGTGCTGAAAGGTGGCGATCTTGAATCCCATCTCTTCGGCGAGCCGGATCATCATCAGGATCTCGTCGGCGCGATAGGAGTGCGCGT
>JACDBQ010000255.1 GCA_013694845.1 Acidobacteriota bacterium | reverse complement strand
GCATGCGGTCGGTAAGCCCGCTGGATTGGCAAATCTCACACGTGAGCGAGCGGCAGACTTGCACGAGATACTTGCCCTTCGGCTTGAGCCAGTATTCCTCGTAGAACGTCGCCGTGTCCATCACCTCCGCCGGCGCGATCTCGAGAAACGCCGCGATCTCTTCCATCGCCTGCGTGGGGATCCAGTTGTAGGCATGCTGAATCGCATGCAACACCGGCAACAGCGCGGCGCGCTTGTTCGGGTAGCGTGGGAAGTATTTCTTCGCCAGGTCGATCTTCATGTCGTCCGTCAGATACGGCTCGGCACGACGCTCGACGGTGGCGGTACGACGATTCTCGGTGATCCAGGCCATGACGATTCCAATATAACACGGAAAGATTCTGAGTCAGAGCAGACGAAACAGATCGCTGGTCTTCAAAGCAGCGTCGAAGGTAAGGGTATGCGAGCATCCGGCTCGATGAGCAACTCTTCCAATCAGATAGTCCGACAAGTCGCCTTTGCCGCGCCGGTAGTCGCGCAGGGCTTGCCATAATAAGTCTTTGTTCTCGAAGGCGAATTGCCCCGTTTGCAGCATTGTCTCGAGAACCTCCGAGATCTCCTTGCGCTTGTGACGGTAGGAATCCTCCAGCACCCACACTATCTCGCAGATGACAACAGAGCTGATGAAAAGACCGGCTGAAGGCGCGGCGTCGATGATGCGGGCAGCCTTCGCCGCCTGGACCTGATCGTCCTGTGTGAAATATCGGATCAGAACATTGGTATCCAACCCGATCACATGCGCCCCGACGCGCGGCGGCGAATCGCACGCTTCATCTGCTCGACGGACACCGGCTTCCGACCCGGCCGCGCCAATAGTCCCTTGAGCTTGCGCACATCAACGACCGCGGGCTTTACCACCACCTGTCCGTCATCCTGAATAATGAAATCCATCTGGTCGCCAGGCTGCACCCCGAGATGCTCCCGGACCGGCTTCGGGATCACCATCTGCCATTTTGAGGTTAAAGTCGCTAACGCCATGTCTAACCTTCGTCCATCTTACGCAAATGCATAATTCTTACTATAAGGTAAGATGACCATTTGCCGCCAAGCAAATTCCATGTTGATCAATTCACTCCTGCCAGCAGATGAAAACCATGGTCAGTTGCGAGGATTCGAAACCGGCAAGACATGAAACGCCCCGAAATCCGCGCTGCCGACCAGCAGGTTTTCCCAGTCGCACGACGTAGATATTCATCTTCGAGACGATAAATGTTTCGCCCTTCCTCACGGACTTCGGCGCCAGGACGACCATTTAATCGGCGTCGGTCACGCTGATCGTCGCCTGCCGTCCGGTGATGTCGTCCAAGTGCAGCTTCAATTTCCCGCCGGGTAGCCAGGCGCTGCTGTTTGCTTGACGGTCAATTGTACGCCGTCGGCGGCCAGCGGCATCGCGACGGCATCCGCCGCCGTGGGCGCGGGCACGCTCGGACCCAGATCCAACAGTTTCGCGGCGTCGCGCTTCATCCCGACGGCCGTCCAAACAATTGCCCCCGACGCGACCAAAATCGCCGCGGCGATGATCCAGATCGCGAGGTTTCGGTGGCGGTGCTGCACGAGATCTTACCTGTGAAGGGAAGCCAAAACATTGAAATGCTGATCGTGATGGATCAAGTCGACATCATGGGCTTTGGCGCAGGCATAGATGATCAAATCCGTTGTCGGAATCGGTTGACCTTTCTTGCGGCATCGCTGCGCCAGATCACAACTGAGTTTCCAAACCGCCGGCGACAGATCGAGGGACGGCAACTCCATTTCAAAATCCCGCAGGATCGCCTTATCCGAATCACTCCCAGCGCCGCGCCAGAGTTCCACGCGAACGATGTCGCACCAGGCCGCCCTGCCGTCCTCCAGGACCTCGCGAACGCGCTCGCGCACGCCGGCGTCGCCCTGCCTTCGCAATAGCTGAATCCATCCTGACGAATCGACCAGAACCAAAGATTCAAGATCAGCGGCGCTCACTCCTTCATCTCCGCCTTCCGCAGGGCCATGAGTTCTTCAAGAGTCATGAACGTGTCTGATTTTCCAAGCCGCGCGCTCAAGTCGCGCATTCGGCGGCGGCGATCGTACTCTTCCATCGCCGCCAAGACCGCTTCACGCTTGGTCTTGGCCTTGGAATGCCGGACCACGCTTCTGAGAAGCTTTTCGGGAATATCAATCGTCGTCTTCATGATTCCAATTATCCATGTTATGGAATCCAATATCAAACCGTTCGGCTCCCTTATCTGTCCAACTCCGCCGCGATGATGTTAATACTGCCGAGGATCGCCACCACATCGCTGATCATGTGCCCTTCGATCAACTTCGGAAACACCTGGTAGTTGATGAAGCACGGCGGCCGTGTGCGGGCGCGCCAAGGGACGCTTTCGCCGGCGCTGACGACGTAGTATCCAAGCTCTCCGCCGGCGCTTTCTATGCAGTTGTAGACTTCGCCCTTGGGCGCTTCGAAGCCGCGGTTGGTCATGATCAACTCAAAGTGCTGAATCAAACCTTCGATGCTGCCATACACCTGATCCTTTGGCGGCAGGACTTCTTTTCCCTCGGGGCTCACGTTCACCGGGCCGCCGGGGATGTTGTCGATGAGCTGGCGGATGATGTGGAGGCTTTGTTTCATTTCCTCCAATCGCACGAGATAGCGCGCATAGTCGTCGCCCGTCGTCATCACGGGCACTTTGAACTCAACCGGCTTAGCCCCCTGACCGTCCCAGTCGTCGGCGAAGCAGAGATAAGGCT
>JACDBQ010000145.1 GCA_013694845.1 Acidobacteriota bacterium | reverse complement strand
AGAAGCGCGCGCGATTCCTCCTGACGCGGGCAGCGCGGCGGTCGTGACCGGACGCCCGTTGACCGACTCGTACTCGTATCCCACGTTCAAGCGGGAACGTCCCGCCAGCTTCACTCTGGCGATGGACTCCGTTGCGATCGGCACCCGGACGCCATCGACGCGCGCATAATGCCGCGTGAACTGGACGTGACTGGTCCAGAACGACGGGTTCTTCGCCAGGACGCCTTCGACCCGGAGCAGTTCGCCGTCCATGCTGAGGACCATGCGCCCGTCGATCAGCATGACATCCTTGCGCCTGGGCTTGATCGTGACGTATCGCAGGTCACCATCGGATGTTTCCGCGCCGAACTCGTAATTTTCCGGGGTCAGCTCCCCCCGCCCGAAGACCCCTTTCGCGATCATCTCCTGCTCACGCCTCAGCAGCGTCCTGAGCACCTTGTTTCGAACCGTGTCCGAGCCGCGCTCGGCCACGATCTGATAGCGGAACCCAGCCGAGTCGAACTCCGTCAACGCATCCATCCAGCCTTCGTGGTCAAATCGCTCGCTCTGGGCGTGCATCCGGCGCATGGCACGGTACTGCTGCAGGGGAGGTTCGGCGACCACGGACAGATCGAACGTCGAGCGATCGGCCGCCGGCATGCCTGCGTGCGGCGTCGAAACCGCACCGGCAGCACCGGCGAGTGTGAACACAGCTACCCAGATATATTGGCTGGTCCCTTGCCGAGTGACGGGTGGTCTCATGTCGTGTCTCCGGCGGAGACGTCGCAAGATCCGTGCTCAGGATGCTGAGCTCGGCCGTTAAGACGTGCTGCTTGCAGGAAGAGGTGATCGATGGCGGTACTACGATCGCGGAATGACAAGGTTATCGCGGGTATCTGCGGCGGGCTGGCGCGCCATCTGGGATGGAGCTCGACGTCGGTGCGAATCCTTTACGTGCTGGTGTCCATCGCCTCGGTTGCGTTCCCCGGCATCCTCGTCTACATCATTCTGTGGATCGTGATGCCGCAGGAGCCGTGAGCCGCGCGCTCGACCCCCACCACAGGAGGACGCACGACACGCCGACGACGAGATACTCCACCAGGATCACCGCGGGTGGCACGACCCAACCGCCGCCGTTCCGCGCGATCTCCCACACCACGTAAGTGCTGAGCACGCTGCACGACCACACGGTCAGCGGAAGCGTCGCTCGGCCAAACAGAAACGGCGTGAGATAAAGGAGGTACCACGGATACACTACCGGCGCACAGGCAATCGCCACCGCCATCGGCCACGCCCAGGCGGCCGGGTCGTCGATGGCCAGCTTCCAGCGGCACCAGGCCGCGGTCAGCAAGCCGACCGACACGGCAACCCGCGCCGCCACATCCGGCGAGGCCAGGCCGGCCAAGGACCGGAAGACCGGTCCGTTGAACCGCACGTGCTGCACGACATTCTGCACGCCGAACAACACGTCCGTGCCGGAGGCGAACGGCAGATAGAGGAGCAGGAAGAGGCCGGCGCCCAGGAGGCCGTCCCTCAGGGTGATCCGCCGCCAGAGCAGCGGCACGAGGACGATGGGCAGCAGTTTCGTGGCGACGGCCAGCACGAAGGCGACGGTGGCAAGCGCCGTTCTTCGACGCGCCAGCCAGAAGGCAGCTGCCGTGATCCACAGGGCGCCGAGCGCATCGATGTGCCCGCTATGCGCGATCTCCAGGACCACGAGCGGGTTCCACGCATATGCGAGCGTCAGCCACTTGTCGCGTCCGGTTAGACCGAGCCAGCGCCAGAGCACCAGCATCGTCAGGAGGTCGCACGCGACGAGCGCCAGCTTCATCGCGCGTGACGAGTCGTGAATGGAGACGACGAACCGGAAGAAGAGCTGCGCCGCGGGCGGATACGGGGTGCGAGCCCGCGCGCTCGGCATCGCACGGGTCTCGTCGGTGTGGGTGAATGCCAGTGCCTCGTCCGCCGGCCGTACCGCGTAGGGGTTGATCCCGAGCGTTTGCACGCGCCCGTCCCACAGGTACCGGATCAGGTCGTTATCCGCTCTCACCGGCGGCACCACCAGTGGAACGCGGAACGCGATGGCGAACAGGACGGCGAGAGTGAAGGCGTGCCTTCGTTCAGGCGGGGAGCGCCAGACGATGCACAGAAGGCCGGCGTACGCCGTGGTCGCCACCGCGGCGAACAGAAAGAACGTCTTCGTCCCGAGCGGCGCCTCTGTGACCGCGAGCGCGATCATCGCCGCGAGATACGCGCTGCCACAGGCAGCGATCCAGAAGTACAGCCGGCTCACCCGGTCATCTTATCGTCGCATCACCCGCCGTATGGCTTCGACGCTCGCCTCGGACACCCACAACAATCCCCGAGCATGGCCGGGCCTCCTGCGCAGCCGCGCTGGTTCGAGGCTCATACGTGCAGGCTCAGTTCACCTTGCCTCGCAGCGGCGATGGCCTCGAGTCCTGTCAGGAGATCCGCCACCAGATCCTTGTGGTGTTCGCAGCCTGGTGACAGACGGATGAGCGTGTCCGACAAGCCGAGCTTCTCGCGCTGGGCGGCCGGGATGGATGCATGCGTCATCCGCGCGGGATGAGAGAGCAGGGACTTGACGCCGCCGAGGCTCTCACCGAGCGCGAAGAAGCGACGCGACGAGACGAAGGACACGACTTCATCGACCGTCCCGTCCAGCTCGAACGACACCATCCCGCCGAAGCCGGTCATCTGCCGGGAGGCGATCTCGTGACCGGGATGGCCGGGCAAGCCTGGAAAGAAGACCTGTTTCACCAACGGGTGCGCCTGCAGCGCGAGCGCGATGGCCTCCGCGTTCCGGGCGTGACGCTCCATCCGCAATTCCAGCGTCTTCAAGCCCCTCAGCGTGAGCCAGCAATCGAACGGCGCCGGCACGGCCCCGGTGGCGTTCTGCAGGAACTTCACCGGCTCGAATACCGCCAGATCACGGGCGAGCACAGCGCCCTGGATCAGGTCGGAGTGCCCGGCCAGGTATTTCGTGACGCTGTGGACCACGAGATCGGCGCCGAGCTGGAAGGGCTGCTGAAACACCGGCGTGGCGAACGTGTTGTCGACCACCACGAGCGCGCCGCTCGCGTGAGCGGTCTCACAGATCCGGGTGATGTCGTAGACCAGTAGCCGCGGGTTGGTCGGTGATTCGATCCACACCAGGCGCGTGCGATCGGTGAGCACGGCTTCGAAGGCGGCATGATCGGCCACATCGACCTGCCGCACGACGCACCCGATCGGTTCGTAGACTTTCGTCAGCAGCCGGTACGTCCCGCCATAGACATCGAGCGGAATCACGATTTCGTCGCCTGGCTTGAGATACGCCTGCAGCACCGCGTTCTCGGCCGCCAGGCCTGACCCGAATACGGCCGCGTGCGCGACCCCTTCCAGATCCGCGAGCACGGCTTCGAGTCGGGCGCGGGTCGGATTGTTCGTCCGCGAGTAGTCGAACCCGCGGTTCACGCCCGGTGCGTCCTGCTCGTATGTGGATGTCTGAAAAATCGGCGCAATCAGCGAGCCTGTTGCCGGCTCCGAAGGCTGCCCCGCATGTATCGTCCGAGTAGAAAACTCCATCTTGCTTGTCTCCTTCAACATTGTGCGGTTACTTCACCACTGGGCATTCAGCCCTCGGCGCTGACCGTGGTTCCCCCGGCGTGCCCTATGGCGCTGACCAGGAGCGGCACGCCATACTCACGCGCGGCAACAAGGGCCTGCCGCTGCACCAGTTCGCAACCCTCGTCGGCCATGGCGATCGCCTGCGAGTACGAGAGCGTCTTCAGCGGGCGTGCGCCGGGATCGCGTTTCGGATCCGCGCTGAAATATCCAGGCACGTCCTTCAGCAACTCGCACCGGGCTGCCTCGAGACCCGCGGCGAGCAGGACCGCGGTGAGATCCGATCCTCCGCGGCCGAGCGATACCACCGAGTCGCCGGCGCCGCGGGCGAGAAAACCGGGCGCGACGACGACGTCATGGACCGCGAGCAGGGCGCGCAGGCGCAGCGGCTTCAGCCGTGACGCACCGGGGACGCCAGCGTCCGCCGCCTCCACGAGACCCGTCTGGTGAACGTTGACGGCGGTTGCCTTGATGCCGGCTGCCTGCAGCGAGAGCGAGAGAAGCGCAGCCGACCGGAGCTCGCCAGTCGACCAGAGCAGATCCAGGGTCGACCGATCAGGATCGCCGGCGATCTCCCTGGCCATGGTGAGAAGTGAGTCAGTGACGCCGAGCTCTGCGGAGACCACCGCGAGAATGCGCTCGCCGGGCGCTTTGGCCAGGCGGTCGCCGACGAACGTCGCTGCCCGCCGGTACGCAGGCGGGCCGGTTAGAACGGAGCCGCCGATCTTCAGCACCGAGACACGGCCGCTCACTGGGTCGGCTCCAGCGCCCGCAGTGCGGCGGTGGCACACGCACATGACTGCCGGAGTGCATCGAGCGCTGCTTCCAGCTGTGGGCGTCTGACCGGCCACGCGAGCAGCGACTGGTGCTCGCGTCCGCCAGCGGCGTGCCTGGCACTGGTTCGATGCGCGTAAATGCCATATGAGCCGAGCAGGTCGGCGACGTCGACAGGACGCGGGAGCCGGACCGCGTCCACGGTCACGAACCATCCTGTCTCAGGCGATCCGGGCCGGTCGCTCTTCAGATCAGCACGTGCGAGCGGCGCCGCACCCGCCGCCACTTCGAGCACGTCGTCCAGGACCGTTGCGGCCGTTACGTCAGGCCCGGCGCCTGGACCCTGGAAGAGCAGCCGGCCGCCGGCGCGTCCCAGAAGCAGTGCATTCTCAACCCCATCGACGCGCGACAACGGATGGGCCGCGGGCAGAAACGCCGGCCCGACGAACGCTTCGAGGCCCTTGGTCCAGTCGGCGCAGACGATCGGCTTGAGCACACCGCCCAGCTCACGCGCGTGCCGGATCTGCGTCGAGGTGATCCCGGCGATGCCCCGGGTTTCGATGCCATCCGGCGGCACGTGCCGCGCGGCAAAGTGCTGGAGCAGGACGGCCAGCTTTTCGCCGGCATCCGTGCCATCGATGTCGTTTTGCGGGTCCGGCTCGGCGTACCCGCGTCGCTGCGCCGTGCCGAGCGCGTCAACCGGCTCGGTGCCCTCGAGGTCGCATTGAGTCAGGACGAAATTGCTCGTGCCGTTCGCAATGCCGACAAGGCTGG
>JACDBQ010000137.1 GCA_013694845.1 Acidobacteriota bacterium | reverse complement strand
TGATGTTGGCCAGCACCAACGCCTCCACGATCGCGCCGTCCACTTCGATCAGCGCCCCGCAACATTCATCCGGAAACGTCTCGATGGCGTGGCGTCGGATCGCGTCGAGAGCCGCGTCGGTAATGACGGTGTCCACCTAGTCCCCCCCTTCCCAGAAACGCTCGGTCAAGTACCTCGCTCCGCTGTCTGGGAACACCGTGACGATGATGCCCTCGTCGAGGTGACTCGCCAGGTCCAGCGATGCGGCGAGAGCCGCCCCGCTCGAAACGCCGACGAGCATCCCCTCTTCCATCGCGAGGCGCCGCGTCAGGGTCTGCGCGCGTTCCGTGGAGATGGTGACGTTGTCATCGGCAAGGGACCGGTCGTAGATCCCCGGCACCATCGCCGTGGGCATGTGCTTCAGGCCTTCGATTCCGTGGAGCGGCGAATCGGGCTGGATCGAGATCAGCCGGATACCTGGAAGATGTTCCCGGAGGAACCGGCCCGTGCCCACGAACGTCCCGCTGGTGCCGAGCCCGGCCACGAAATGGGTCACCCGACCGTCGGTTTGGGCGAGGATTTCCGGTCCGGTTGTCGCATAGTGCGCCAGCCAGTTCGCATCGTTGTTGTATTGATCCGCGTAGAAGTAACGTGCCGGATCCAGCGCATACAGCCGACGCGCCTCGGCGATGGCGCCATCGGTTCCCTCGAACGCGCTCGTCAGCACTAGCTGGGCTCCGTATGCCTTCAGCATTCGCAGCCGCTCCGGCGTCACGTTCTCAGGCACGCAGAGCACCAGATCATACCCTCGCGCCGCCGCGATCATGGCGTAAGCGATACCAGTGTTGCCGGACGTCGCGTCGAGGATGGTGGAGCCCTCGCGGAGCAGCCCCCGCTGCTCCGCGTCATGAACAATGGCCTGCGCCGCGCGATCCTTGATGGAGCCGCCGGGATTCTGGAACTCCGCTTTCGCGTAGATCTCGACCCGGCCCGATTGCGGCGCGAGGCGGCGCAGCCGCAGCAGCGGCGTGTTGCCGATCGTGGACAGCAGGCTTACGGAACGATCCAGGGCACTCTGCACTTGGCACCATGACAAACAAAAAAGCCCGGAAGGCTGGTGGCCTCCCGGGCTTCGGTCTCTACTCAGTCAGTGACGGCTACGTCGTCGTCATCCGATGTTCAGTTAGACCGCGGCCGCGACGGCCACCCGGGAGCTCCGGGCAACAACAGACGCAAGCGGCAGCGAAGGTGAACACTCAAACAGCGTAACGAGGAGACGATCCGGTGTCAAGCCAGGCGGCCATCGCAGCCAGCGAACGGCCAGCGATGACGCAAGAATCGCCGTGAGACCGATAGACATTGCCGCAAGCGCGCGCTGTACGATGTCGTCGTCTACGGAGCGCGCCATGTCGAGGCCAGCGAGGCGAGCGATCGCTACGGCCGGGAGAGCCGCTATCGGCGTGCCAGGCGGATAAGCATAGAACCGGTGGCCGGCTCGTTCAACGACACGGTAACCGGACGGAGCATCAGGATATGCGTAGAGCGCAAACGTTCCGTGCTCGAGGATCGCCTGCGCGGTCAGGAGCGTGCCGCGTGGATCGGAGTCGGTGTAAACGTCACCCGACGCGGCCAGGAGCGCGGATGTGAGCGCCAGCGCCGACACCGCCGTGCCTCGACCGGACCATCGGTGGATGAGACGGGAGGCCACGCGGCTCAGCTGAACGTCACGGTGCCGCGCTTCAGCAGCGCTTCAGTCGCACTACAAACCATTTGGTGCCGCACGTCCTGGATCATCAGCTTATCGATCCGTATGACGCGATTGCCAGTGCAGAGTTACTGGATGATCCGTAAAAGCCATTGTTGGTTCTCCCCCGTGTGCGGCGCGTACTGAACTAGCTCCGCCCCGCTCTCCAGCGAGACGCCCAAGACGTCCAGGGCCTTGCCACTGTGCCGCGCGGTGATCCGATAGTAGCCATCCTCCAGCGGGTCGAGCCGCCAGTGCTGGTTCTCGCCTCCATGACTCTGGTACTGAATGATGAGTGCTAGATCTTCTGCCGAAGCTCCGGAGACATCCAGAGCCTTCGAGCTGTGGCGTACGATCATGCGGTAATACCCGTCGCCCACAGGTTCGAACCGCCATTGTTGATTCTCGCGACCGTGACAATCCCATTGGATGATGGGCGCAAGGTCATCGGTGGAGGCCGCTCTTACGTCTAGACACTTCCCGCTGTGGCGCGCGACGACTTCAAAGAAGCGAGGCCCGGCTGGCGGTGGATCATCGGCCCGTTCGTAGAAGTTGAGCGGCTCGGCCGCACTCGTGGATCCTTGCGAGTCGTACGTGTCGTGGTAATGCGTTCCTCTGTGATCGAAGGTGATGGCCTCGTACCCGCCACCCTGTGCCGCGGGCAGAGTACAAGGCGTGACAGACGTGAACGCATCGCCCCACGTGATTCCGGGCGGCTTGACCCACATGAATACATGGCTGTAGGAGCGGATCAGCGCCTCGTCTCCGTCAATGGAGATGTCGCCCGCGGTTGCCGATCGGTTGCCTGGCAGAGTACCGCTTCCAAACTGGAGCGTCGCGACCTCCTCGAGCGAACTCACAGAGCCGTCCCAATGCGGCGCTACCTTGAGGTAGACAGTCGATGTTCCGGTGCTGGGAGCTTTCGTGACGATGTAAACGTCTTCGTTCGTATCGACCATCAGCGTTTCCGCATCCGTTCTGATGCCGCTGGGATACCCCACTTTGAAGGTTTCGTAGTCTGTAATGACAGCCATCTCGGTGTGGTGCTCGGCCACACTGACTTGCGGCTCTCTCACTCGGAAGACTCTCAATTCGTTCCTGCCACCTGGGTACAAGTTGCCGCCGATGTCGCCGAAGTAGAGATACGTCTCGCCCTCCGGACCGACCGGGCCAATGGCCACACCCTCAATGTCGACTCTCCCTTCGCCGCGCGCCTCGAGGGTGTTCACGCCATCGAGTCTGAATGCCGCGATCAGCCGACCTGCCCCGTCCACGGCAAAGAAATCACCGGATCCGCTCGCCCCAGGCCCACCATCATTGTGAAACCAGAAGACGCCGGCATTCGTGCGGCTCGCGGCCAACCCTGAGATATCCGTCCAGCGCGTATCGGTCAGGTGGCCTGTGACGACCGGGCCAGCGAACCGCGGGCAGTCTTGGGCACCGGCCGAGTCGACCGACCAACCGATAACTGTCGCGACGCTCAGAGCGTAAGCAATGTAGCGCGCGACCGTTGTTCCTAGTCGAGAAACTTGCATGAGAACACTCCTGTGTTGACGTCCAACGTGCGATGAGTGCTGAATCCCGCTACCTACCCGTGTCAATGCGCCGGAAGAAGCTGGTGTCCTTTCACCGAGGCGTCGACGTATGGTTCGCAACCTCCGCTGAGGGCGACGCGACGAACGGCGTGAACGTGGCCTCCGCGCTCAGGTCGACCGGCTGCTGCAAATCGTCAGAAGGCGCATTGTAACGCACCACAAGAGGGGCGCGTGTGGCGAATCTTCATAGGCGAGCGCGTCGCCGCGCTCGGTGACGGCCTCGGTGCGTTTTGCGCGAATCGGAGAACGATCGACGCCTTGTGCTGACGACGTCCGATCAGTCCGGATCGCTCGGTCTGCGGACGCTCGGATACTCGATGATCTCGTCCCACTCACTGGCGCTGGACCGCGCGACCACGGCCACCACGGGGTCGGTCGGGCTCAGGTTGAGGACCTCGTGAGGGACGCCTGGTTCGATGAAAATGAAATCGCCGGCCTGATGGTCCACCGTGTGCCGAAGGCCTGGTCCATACTCGTGCCGGACATGTCCTTCGAGGATGTAGAGCATGACCTCGAAACCGACGTGGATATGGGCGTAGGCGACCGCGCCGGGCGGAACGACCGCGACATTCAGGGACAATTGCTTCGAGCCGACGCTATTTGCCGAGAGACCGTGCTTGTAGCGGATCCCGTTCCACTCGCGTGAAACGGCCGCCCCACGAACCCAGGCGAGCCCCTCGTGCCGCTCAGCATGATCAGCCATGACCGCATTCTAGCGCCACGCCAACCGACCCCTTGCACCCGCAGGTCACCGCTTCGCCTGAAGGCCCTTCTCCTCCTCGTCCCCGGGCTCGATCACCCGAATGAAGCCGGCGCGCACCGGAGGCGGCGTCGGCGACGCCGCACCGCGGACCGACTTCCACAGGATCTCGTTCAGCTCGTACTCCGGCGTCAGGTCGGCTTCTTCGAAGTTCATGGCGATCGAGGCCGCGGCGCCCCAGGCGTCCGCGCCGTTCCGTTCGTCCAATCGGATGCGGGCGGGAAGCCCTCGATACGGCGTCGCATCCGGCTTCGGCTGAAAGGCGTTGTACATCGGTGTGGCGGCCGCGTCGTACTGACTCATCGGCGGCAGTCCGAGAATGAGCTCCATCGTCCGAAGCAATCCTGAGGTCGTGTACAACGTGCTGTCGAGCGCGCGACGCTTCGTGAACGGGCTCACAACCAGCGCAATCGAGCGGTGCGAGTCCACATGATCCGGGCCGTTCTGCGCGTCGTCTTCGAGCACGAAGATCGCCGACTCCTTCCAAAACACGCTGCCGGAGATCGCTTCGAGCAGACGGCCGAGCGCGACGTCGTTCTCGGCAACCATGGCGCGAGGCGTCGGTGCACCCGGCCGGGTGCCCAGGGTGTGATCGTTGCCCAGACGGATGATATTCAGCCGCGGCAGTCCGCCGCCCTTTTCGAACTGCCGGAACTCCTCGAGCCAGACATCCACCCGCCGGGCGTCGGGAATGTCGAGGTCGTACGGTGGATACGCGGGATGGACCTTGCCCTGTAGTTCGGGCACCCTCGCCTTTACGGTGCCCCACTCTTTCTCCCATTCGGCGAACTCGCCGTAGCTGCGGACCGAAATACCTGCACGGGTGGCGAAGTCCCAGATGTAGCCGTCGGCCGGAGCTGACAGATTGCCGTAGGCGTTCCGATCACCCCATCCGCCTTCGCTCGTGTAGACCCCGCCGCGCCGTCCATAGTTGGTGGGCCACATCTTCTCGATGGCGTCGGTCGCATACGCAGCGGTTGAAAAGGCGTGGCCGTCGTAGCTGACCTCGGCGTCGACGTAGAAGTTGTCCAGGGTCACGAAATCACGAGCGAGCGCGTGCGCGTTCGGCGTGACCTCCTCACCGAAGATGGCGAGGGTCGGGTCGCCGTTGCCACGCTCGAGGTCACCGAGCACAGGCGACGAACAGGCGCCTCCCGTCCTTCGGCAGGACCATGGCATTGGGATGCTCGCCTACCGGCGCTTCTGCCCTGATGGCCAGAGTCTCGGCATCAGGCGCAAGCACCCTGGCACCACCCCAGAGCGAGACGAACACCGTCCGGTCGTCCTGGGAAAGGATGGTGGTGTAGGGCTCGGCGGGGAGGGCGGCCGTGCGCCGGACGATCCGCGTGCCGGCGTCGATCAGGCTGATCGCCCGGCCGAGGACGTGGACCGCATACAACCGGCTGCCGCCGCGATCGATCGCAAGCCCGCCGATGAAGCCGGTGCCGGCAAGGTCCGTCGTGCCGGGTGGCACGCGGAGCACGGGAGGCATGCTGACCACCCTGTCGCCGCCGCTCAGCGCTCCCTCGACCAGCGAAACTCGTTGACGGTGTTCTCCGCGGCACCGGAGGAGTACAAACGGTCGCCCCCGGGGTGCCATGTCAGTCCCAGCCAGGCGTGGTCCACGGGCACACGCGCCTTTACCGATTGCTGCGCGAGATCGACCATAGTCAGCGACGGCTTCGACCAGCCGTTGTTGCTGACGATCGCATGGCGGCCGTCAGCAGAGAGCACCATCGACATCGGAAAGTCGCCGACGGCGATGCTGCGGCCCGCAGGTGCTATGCGCCATCCATTTGGAAGCAGCGTTACTCCTTTCCCTTTGACGCCCGGCCACTCCGGCGAAGCCGGACCACGCTGCGCGAGCGGCGCCACCAGTCCGCCGACCAGCACAACCAGAACGATCATCAGGGCAACGCCGACTCTTGATCCGAACATCCGCCCAGCATCGAGAGTGGCCATGACGTTGGCGTCAACCGCGTGTAAAAAGCCTGCAACAACGAAATCGCTCGGGTAATTCGACCTGCAGAACGAGCTGGCAACACTGAGATTGGATCCCGAGGGCGCCGCGCTGTCCCGTACAAGCTCGAGCGCAGTGACCGCGTCTCTCCACCCGACCACTCGAACGTCCTTGCCTTCAAGCGCGCCCGCCACAATTGCGAACTGCTCGGGCTCCTGTCGCAGGCGTGGCGACAGCTCCTCGACGCCCGCCAGGTTGTGCTCGCGCCTGGCCTCGACCGGGATGGCGAGAACCCGGTCGTTGCGAATGCGCGCTGGGGTTGACGACTGAGCCTGTTCTGTTCGACCTGCAGGACACCGATCGCCTGACATTGGATGACCACGCCGGGAAACGATGGGACATCCCAGAGCAGCATCGGGGTGGAGGCAACTTCATGCGGCGCTTTAGCGCACGAACATCGCTGTCCCGTCAACGCGGTTCAGGCTGGATATCGTGGATCCTCCCGCCCAAGGTGCGGACCGTTCGTGGGGACTACGGCTTCGTCATATCCACGGGCACAACCGCAACGTCGGTATGCGCCAGCAGAAGTTCGAATCGCCGCTGCTCCTCGCGAGTGAAGGTCTCCTGATCGGGAAACAGCTTTTTGATGTGCGCCGAGTCGTCGTAGTCGTCGTGCGCGACCACAGAGTTCTTCCAGACGATCGTCACCCTGAAGTCCCACCGACCCTCCTCGCCAGCGTGGTAGAACGGCGCTTCAGTCTTCATGTCGACGATTCGGCCCTCCTGCATCTGCTGCTTCAGCAGGGGGTGGTGGTTCTTCTTGTACAGTCGCAGGAATTCGTCGGCATGACCCCACTTGACCTTGTAGTAGTACTCGACGGCAAACGGCTTGTCCGGTGCGTTCCCCTGGGTCGCGTGTCCGCGAGCAGCAGAACTCGCGATGAGGCACAGTGCCGCAAGGATCGGGATGACAACTCGAGATACTGAGGTTCTGGGGAAGGCGTAATGTGCCATGTGTCTGCCCTCTGATTCGGGGGAGATGATAACACCGGGGTGAAACGCGTTGGCCGCGTCATAAGCCTCGCCCCACCCGTCGTTTACGAGCGCGATTACTCGAAACCTGCTCGAAATCTTGATCCCATATGCTGGTGCTGCCGCCGGGCCCTGCGCATCATCGCCCGCGGACGGAGGATCAGATGACCGATTCAACCATTGTCGAACGCAGTTCGGGTCGTGTCCGTGTCCCTCGGCGAGGTGCCGCAGCATTTTTGTTGTTCGTCGTGCTGGTTGTCACTGCCGCGAACTCGGTCGCCTGTGTCCGGACCGGTCACGTAGGGGTCGTGACGCTCTTCGGTCGGGTGACCGGCCAGACGATGGGCGAAGGGATACACCTGGTGAATCCGGTGGCGCGGGTCCACCAGTTGAACATCAAGACCCAGGAGGTGAAGGAACGAGCCCTGGTGCCGTCGAAGGAGGGGTTGATGATGGACCTCGAGGCGTCGGTGCTCTACCACCTCGACCCGGCCCAGGCCGCGGACGTCTTTCAAAAAGTCGGCGAAAGCTACGCGGACGTGCTGCTCATCCCAAACTTCCGCTCGTCGATGCGATCCGTGACTGCATCGAACACGGCCAGCGCGCTCTACTCTGATTCCCGGGAAGCGATCGCCCGGCAGATTCTCGACGAGCTCCGTGGAAGTGTGCAGCCGCGCGGAATCCTCATGGAGAACGTCCTGCTCAGGGATCTGCAGCTGCCCGAAACGCTGAAGCAGGCGATCGAGGCGAAGCAGCAGGCGCAGCAGGAGGCGCAGCGGATGGAGTTCGTGCTGCAGAAGGAAAAGCAGGAAGCGGAGCGAAAGCGCGCCGAAGCGGCCGGCATCAAAGACTTCCAGGACATCGTCTCGCAGGGCATCAGCGACAAGCTCCTGCAGTGGAAGGGCATCGAGGCGACGATCGAGCTGGCGCGCAGCCCCAATTCGAAGGTCATCGTCCTTGGCAACCCGAAGACGGGGTTGCCGCTGATATACGCGACCGACAAGTAGCGTGCGTCTCGCAATCGCCGAGACCTCTTTGACCGGATCTTGAGCGATGTTGTTGTTTCGGACCGCGCGCACCTGCCACGCCTGGATCGCCCCTCACGGTGTTGATCCACGCTTCGTCAGCCGCTGCCACACCCGGGCCACCGGATGCAGACGCCGTCTCTGACGAAGTCTCTTGTGCGCAAAGCCGGCTGCCGGTGCACGGCTCGATCAGATTCGGACTTCGACCCTCGACCAGATCGAGCGGCTCGAAAGAACTACGTGCGTGGGATCATCCTGGTCGCCCTGGTCGAGGCGCTGGTGATCGGGGCGATCTTATACCTGACCGACTTCCAGGATCGCACCCAGCTCGTCGTCGTCGTCGCCGCCTTCGGTGGCTCTTCGATTCTCGGGACCGGGCTGGTGGTGCTCGGCGCACACGTGACGCGCAACACGCTGCGCGTGCTGAAGGCGATCGAGGCGTCGGGGCGATAACCGCCGGACGTTCGCCGCATCATCCGGACATGCGCCGGCCGGGACGCGGGTATGTTAACGGCAGGGATACAAGAGGTATCCGCCAGGGCGACTATCACGTTTGGGCGGCGCGATTTCAGCACAATCCCCGAGCCTTGACGTGGCGCGATCATTGCCACTCCGGACGCCATGAGCTTGGAGGTAGCTGCCGGTCGCTGGCTCGCGTGCGTAGTTCACCCTGAAGCTGCATGGCGCAAGCTGCGTCCCCGCTGGCGGGCGGCGCTGGTTGCGACCTACGTAGGAGCCGGTTACCTCGTAACGCTCATGGTTCTGATCGCGGGCCGCTGATCGGGATCTCTCGGACGGCGTCAGCGCCTGCTGGCGCCACTTCGACGAACGCATCATAGAGTCCGCTGCCACCGCCCCAATCGGTCGGCTCCGCCGGGGCGAGCACGTTCACGGATCGTCGTGTGCCGCTCGCGTCGATGAAGCCGCCGAACGGCATCCAGGCCACACCCGGGCGTACGCGGTCCGAGACCGAGCACACGGCGTCCACTTCTCCGCGTTCGTTCCACACGCGCACCGCATCACCAGTGGCCACGCGCCGTGTCCGCGCGTCGTCGGGGTGGAGCTCGATGAACAGGTCCCCCGCGCGACGCCGATGACGCGCCATGTTGCTGTATCCGGAATTGAGGAAGTGCAGCGATTTGCCCGTGATCAGTTGCAGCCCATCGCCGGCCCGGATCTCGCCCGCCCACGGCAGCGGATCGTGCCCCTGCTCGTGGAGTGGCTCGGAATAAAGTTCCGCCTTTCCCGACCGGGTCGCGAAGCCGCCATTGGCGAACGGCCGCCAATCCTCCGGGCAGTTCAACCGCGCGTAGCCTTGTTCCCACAAACGCTCGAACGTGATCCCTTCGAGCCACGGGTGCCCGGTCGCAAGCGCCGCTCGCAGCATCGATTCGTCGCTTTCGAACAGCCACGCGTCCGTCCGGCCCAAGGCCCGGGCCAGCCGTCGGAACAATTCGGTGTTGGCCACCGATTCCCCGCGCGGCGCAATGGCCGGCCGATTCAAGGCGAGATAGAGATGGCCCCAGGCGGGCGACAGGTCCAGGCTCGATCTGGCTCGTAGCCGGCAGCACGTAGTCGGCGTAGAGCGCGGTATCGGTGACGAACAGGTCGTGCACGACGGTGAACAGGTCCTCGCGCAGGAGCCCCTCCCGGATCCGGCCCTGGTCCGGCATCGACACCATCGGATTGGACCCGTAGACGATCAGCGACCGTACCGGCGGCTGCATTTCCCGGCTGCAGAGATCGTTGCCGAGATCGCGCATGTTGAGCACCCGGACGCCGGGCTGGTACACGTCCGGCATCAACACGCGGTCCATGTCGAGCGCCGCGAACTGGAGCACATGGGTCGACCGTGCCAGGCCGCCTCCCCGGTGCTTCCACGCACCGCTCAGCACCGGCAGACACGCCAGGGTGCGAAGCTGCATCGCGCCATTGCGATGATGCTCCATGCCGATCAGAGGCCGCAGCAGCGACGGCTGGGTGGTCGCGTATTCGCGGGCGAATCGCTCGATCTCGTCGACCGGCAGTCCGACCGTGGGTGACACCTGCTCGGGTGAGTACTGGCGTGCGCGGTCCGCCAGGGCGTCGTACCCGATGGCGTGCTGCGACACGTAGTCGTGGTCCACCAGGCCGTCGCGAATCATCACGTGCGTCATCGCCAGCGCCAGAGCGGCATCGCTGGCGGGCTTGATCTGCAGGTGCCAGTCTGCGGCTTCCGCGGTGCGCGTCCGGATCGGATCCACCACCACGATCTTTGCCCCGCGACGTTGCGCCTCGCGCACCAGCGGCCAGAAGTGGAGGTTCGTGACGATCGTGTTCGTACCCCACAGCACGATGAACCGGCTGTGGACGATCGCTTCCGGATCGATCCCCGTACCGCACCCGAGCGTGGCCGACAACCCCGCGGCCGCCACGGCGCCACAAATCTTGCGATCGAGACCGCTGCACCCCATCGACCCGAACAAGCGCCGGTCGAGCGAGGCCATTTGAATCAGCCCCTGAGTCCCTGCGGAGCTGTACGGCAGGATGGCCTCCGCGCCCGATTCCGCCGCCATGGCGTGCCACCGTGACGCAATGTCGGCCAGCGCCTCGTCCCAGCTCACGCGAACGAACCGCCCCTCGCCCTTGCGCCCTGCCCGCTTCAACGGGTGCAACACGCGGTCGGGATGGTACACGCGCTCGAGATAGTGATTCACCTTGGCGCACAGCGTGCCGCGAGTGAACGGGTGTGCCGGGTCGCCGGACAGTCGCTCCGCTGTGCCGTCCCGGACCTCCACCACCCAACTGCTCGTGTCCGGACAATCGTGTCCGCACGCACCACGTAGGATTTGGACTGGATTGACAGG
>JACDBQ010000123.1 GCA_013694845.1 Acidobacteriota bacterium | reverse complement strand
GCCCTCCCTGCCAAGATAGCTGAGACACTTCACGCACCGGCAATTAGTGTTCAGGGCGGGGAGGTGTCAGGATCTTGATGAACCCGATGCGCAGTCTGTTGCGAGACCAGTCGTCGGTGGGAGGGTCTCCCACGAACGAGCCCGAGCCAAGGATGGTCGCTCCCGACCCCGAGGTGCCGGCCCGCCACGCCCGACGGCGATTCACGACCGCCTACAAGCTCGAGATCTTGCGCCAGGCCGATGCGTGTACACGTCACGGCGAGTTGGGCGCCCTCTTGCGTAAAGAAGGCCTCTACTCTTCGCACGTGGTGACCTGGCGCCGCCAGCGCGAGCACGGGTTGACGCCGAAGACCCGCGGACGAAAGAAGACCGCCATCGATCCGCGCGTGAAAAAATTGGAGCAAGAGAATCGGCGCTTGACGTCACGCCTGCAGCGGGCGGAGACGATCATTGCCTTCCAAAAAAAAGTTGCCGAGCTCCTGGGGATCCCGCTGAAACCGTTCGCGACCGACGAAATCGACTGATGCAGGCCATCGAGGCGGCGAGCGACACGATGGGGACCGCGGCCGCGTGCGACGCATTGGGTGTCGCGCGCGCGTCCGTGTATCGGCAGCGGCAGCCGGCGAGACCGCTGGCGGCGCGGCCGACGCCGCCGCGCGCGCTGGATCCGGTCGAGCGGCAGGCCGTGCTCGAGATGCTCCACAGTGAGCGCTTCCTCGATCAGGCTCCCGCGCAAGTCCATGCGACGCTGCTCGACGAGGGGACCTATCTCTGCTCGCCGCGTACGATGTACCGGCTGTTGGACACGGCCGGTGAGGTCAAGGAGCGGCGCGATCAGGTCCGGCGCCCCCACTACGCCGCGCCGGAGCTGCTGGCTACGCGGCCGAACGAGGTGTGGAGCTGGGACATCACGAAGCTGCTGGGCCCGGTCAAGTGGACGTACTTCTATCTCTACGTGATCCTCGACATCTTCAGTCGGTACGTGGTCGGGTGGATGCTCGCGCCGCACGAGAGTGCCGCCTTGGCCGAACGCCTGATCAAGGACACGTGCGCGAAGCAGGGCATCGCCCCGGGGCAGTTGACCCTCCATGCGGATCGCGGCGCCTCGATGCGGAGTAAGCCGGTGGCGCTGCTGCTCGCGGATCTCGGCGTGACGAAAACACACAGCCGTCCGCACGTCTCCAACGACAATCCGTTTTCGGAAGCGCAGTTTAAAACGCTGAAATATTGTCCGCAGTTTCCGGAGCGCTTTGGATCGATCGAAGATGGCCGAGCGTTTGGGCAGGTATTTTTCCGCTGGTACAACGAGGAGCATCGTCACAGCGGTCTCGGGTTCCTCACACCCGCCGTCGTGCACTTCGATCACGCCGCCCGCGTGCGCGACCATCGGCGTGACGTCCTCGCGGCCGCCTACGCCGTGCACCCCGAGCGCTTCGTGAAGGGACGGCCGCAACCCGCCGCTCTGCCGACAGCCGTCTGGATCAACCCACCTGTCAAAAACCCGACGCGCCAGGATGCCCCAGGAGCGACGATCGTCATCTCAGATGACCCACAGGCCACCCGGATTTCCGCTCCTGACGACCGCGGCGCCGTCCTGATGATCGACCTCGACGCGACTCTAATTACGTCACCCTTGGTGTCTCAATGTCATTGACAGGTTCCGGGCAAGAAGAACGAAAGAACTCCTTCGTTTCGTTCCTCCGCAAATCCCCGCTCGCACAGCTGCCACATGAGAGGTTGATTTGCATCGAACAACATGTTCGTGCGACCCAAGATCTGATGCCGTACGGCTGAAACGGGATCTCGGCTTAAGGTGTCGACCAATGTTCCCAGCTCTTCCCGTCCTTCTCCTGCCGCGCGAGCGAGAGCCATCAAAGCTCCCGCCGCTGCAACTCGTGGCGCAGGGGATCCCCAACTTGGGCTCTTAGCGAATGCCGCCTCGCGTTCGGGGTCAGCGATCGGCAGAGGGTTTAGAGTAGGCTCGAGCGCGCCCACGATCATCTCGGTGATTGCCGGGAATCGAGCGAGCTCCGCTGGCGAATCCGAGCCTTCTGCTGCGGCGC
>JACDBQ010000093.1 GCA_013694845.1 Acidobacteriota bacterium | reverse complement strand
TCGGGTGACAGCCCCCCTCGCCCGCGTCCGGCCTCGCCGCGACCGGCGCCTGCTTCCCCCCGGCCCGCCCCCCTTTCGCCGCGTCCACGTCCGCCCGTCTCGCCTCCCCGGGCCGCACCGGCTGGCTGGGCCTCGAACTCCGTCTTCACATAGCCGATTCGCAGCTTGGCGAGGGGCACGTCCGGGTTCCATGCAAACGGGGCATCGACAACCGTGTCGTCGTGGCCGTCGGGCCCATAGATGGCGTTGAACACCAGCGCGCAGTCTTCCACGGACCGGCACATGGGGCCGATCTTGTCCATCGTCCAGCTCAGGGCCATCGCGCCGTGGCGGCTGACGCGGCCATACGTCGGCCGAAGGCCGACGACGCCGTTGACCGCTGAGGGAGAGATGATCGAGCCGCGTGTCTCGGTGCCGATCGCAAATGCGACCAGGCCGGCAGCCGTCGCAGATCCTGGACCCGCCGAGGAGCCGCTCGAGCCTTGCTCCGGGTTCCACGGGCTGTGCGTCTGGCCACCGAACCACCGGTCACCCTGCGCCAGCGCCCCCATGGCCAGCTTCGCCACCAGTACGGCGCCGGCGTCGCGCAGCCGTTCGACGATGGTGGCGTCCTGATCGATGACCTGCGCGCGGAAGGGCCCCGCGCCAAACGTGGTCGGAATGCCTTTGGTTGCGAACAGATCCTTCGCTCCCCAGGGGATCCCGTGCAGCGGCCCGCGGTATTTCCCTGCCTCGATCTCGCGATCGGCCGCCGCCGCCTGCGTCAGCGCCAGCTCCTCGGTCAGCGTCACGACGCAGTTCAAACGCGGCCCATGTTTCCTGAGCCGCTCCAGATACATCTTCGTGAGATCGGTCGACGAGACCTCCCGGCGCTGGACCAGTGCCGCGAGCGCGGTGACCGGCAGAAACGCGAGGTCCTCGATGGACGTACGACGCCCGTCGGGCGCCACCTGCAGGGGAACCTTGATCTTCGCCCCGGGAGTCGCGCCCGGTTTCGGCTTCTTGCCGGGCAGGTACGGCCGGAACGTCACGGCAGGCTCGGTGTCGAGTGGAATGTCGAGGGCGCGCAGCTGCTCGTAGGTCGTCAGATTCCGGTTGACGGCGGCGAGAGCGGCTTCTTCTTCAGCCGTTCCGAAATCCACACCGAAGATTTTTTCGGCGCAGTCGAGGTTCTCGAGGCTGATCCTCTGCGGCGGCTGCGAACCTGCCTGCGCGAGCGCCGGCGCCGCGAAGCCCGCTGCGACGGCCGCGGGTATGGCCTTGAGAAAACGCCTGCGGGCAACACCGCCCTCGTCCGGGGAGCTGTTCTTACGGCGCATGGTTCTCCTAGTCGTTGGTTGTCGGCAGGGTTGGGGGCGCCGATAGCATACAACGCGGGTGCGGGTAGAATGCGAGCCTATGGCCGTAGCGCCGATGCAGGTGCTCCTCGTCGAAGACGACGCTTCGTACGTCGCGCTGCTCGCCGCCGAATTCGAGGGGTCGGCCATCGCCCTGCACCACGCCGACTCGCTCGCGCTTGGCCGGCGCAAGCTCCATGAGCGCGGCTTCGACGCCATCATCCTGGACCTCGGCCTCCCGGACAGTAGCGGGGTCGAAACGGTTGAGCGGATGCATGACGCCGCGGGCGGTATCCCGATCGTCGTGCTGACGTCGAGCGGCGACGAGGAGCTGTCAGGGCTCTCGATGCAGCACGGGGCGCAGGACCATCTCCTCAAGAGCGATGCGGACGCCAACGTCCTCATCCGGTCCCTGCGACACGCCTGCGAACGGGCGTCCTTCCGTCGATCGCTGCGAGAGGGCGAGACCCGGTTTCGGGCGCTGGTCGAAAACAGTTACGACGCGATCACACTGCTCAACGAGCGGGGCCGCGTCATCTACGACAGCCGGTCGGTCGTCCGGGTGATGGGTTACACGCCGGAAGAACGCCTCGGGCAGTCGGTCACCAAGTCTCTTCACGCCGACGACATCCCGCAGATCGCGGAGCGGTTCGCCTACTGTCTCGATCACCCCGACGAGGCTCTCCGAGTTGAGTACCGCTTCCTGCACAAGGACGGATCGTGGCGCTGGGGCGAAGCGGTGGGCGTCAACCGCCTGGCGGATCCGGCGGTGCACGCCGTGGTCGTGAATCACCGGGACGTGACCGACCGCAAGGTCGTCGAGACCGCGCTGCGGGCCAGCGAGGAACAGCTGCGCCAGGCGCACAAGATGGAAGCTGTCGGCCGGCTGGCGGGCGGCGTGGCGCACGACTTCAACAACGTGCTGACGGCGATCTACGGTTACACGGACCTGCTGCTCAACCAGTTCCCCGAGGGGGACCGCCGCCGCTCTGACGTGCAGGAGATCCGGCGCGCCGCCGAGCGCGCCGCCGGTCTGACTCGCCAGTTGCTCGCGTTCAGCCGCAAGCAGATCATGCAGCCCCGCGTGGTGGATCTGAACGAGATCATCGGCAGCATCCGAACGCTGCTGGAACGTCTCATCGGCGACGAGATCGGCCTCGAAATCGAAAGTGACCCTGGACTCGTTCGGGTCACGGCGGACGCGGGGCAGATCGAACAGGTCCTGATGAATCTTGCCGCGAACGCCCGCGACGCCATGCCGGACGGCGGTCGGCTGCGGATCGTGATGCGCAACGAGCAGGTCATGGCGATGACGATCGAGAGAGCGGGCCTGGTGTCCGGGACCTACGCGGTCGTCGAGGTCACCGACACCGGTACGGGAATGCCGCCGCACATCCGTGACCACATCTTCGAGCCGTTCTACACGACCAAGGAGCTCGGCAAGGGCACCGGGCTGGGGCTTGCGACGGTGTATGGCATCGTCAAGCAGACGGGCGGCGGGATCTTCGTGGAAAGCGAGGAGGGGCAGGGGACGACGTTCATCGTCTGCCTGCCCCAGGCCTCGGACGAAGGACCTACTTCTTCTCTTTGAAGTCGGCGGGGAGCTCGAGCTCTGACCCCGCCACCGTCGTCGATACTTCCTGAAACTCGTGCTGGGTCGTGAACACGGTGGCGCGCGCCTTCGGTTCTTCCTTCTTCATCACCTTGCGCGCGAGCATCCCGCCGAGACCCCCGCCACCGGAGTTGTTCTGCTTCCCTTCGGCCTCGACCATCTCTTTCGACTTCACGACCTCGAACGTCGTGGTCGACGCGAGCGGCGTGCCTTTGAGCTTGTCCCCCTCCTTCTTCAAGCGCTCGGATGCCTGCCCGAGCATGGGGTACATGCCCATCACCATGGCCATCTGCTCGGCGGCCATGCCGAAGGCTTCAGCGCCGTAGAGCTGTTTGTAGTAGCGCATGTCGAAGTCTGCCAGCTCTTTCAATGACGCGATCTCGGGACCCAGCCAGGTGTCGGAGGTCATGACGAAGCCCCCGCCTTCCTCGAGCCCCTTGCCTTTCTCGCGGACGGTCACCGTCATGATGACTTCGCGCGCGTCGTGGCCGGCGATCTGCTTGCGCTGGCCGGTCTCCTTTGCGTCGAAATCGAAGTCAAACTCCTTGCGGGGCTGGTCCGGCTTGGGCTCTTCGGGGCGGCCCTCCTCGCGGGCGATGTCTTTCTCGGCCTTCTCCCGGGCTTC